>NZ_JARKPQ010000091.1 GCF_029975155.1 Propionicimonas sp.
GGCGCTCAGCGTCTGGGTGAGGGTGGGAGTCAGCACATCCGCCCAGCCGAGATGGACCCTGACCTGCGGCAGCGCAGCCGCCACGGCGAGTACCACCCGAGAAGCCAGCCGCTGACCAGCCGGCTTCTCGGTGCCATGAAATGCCAGTACGAGATCAGGAGGTGACATCAGATCTCCCAGTTCCAGGCGTCGCCGAACCGGTCACCGAAGATGGTGTGCCCGCGGACCATCCCGGCCGCCAGCGTGTGGGCGGTCTGCGGGTCGATCAGCAGGAAGGCGCCGCCGGAGCGGTTGGTCGCATAGTCCTCGGCCAGCACCGGCGCGGCGAGCCGCAGCGTCACTCGTCCGATGTCGTTCAGCACCAGCGAATCGGTGCCGACAGCCGAGATCGAGTCGAGATCGAGCCGGCTGGTGATCTGGCGGACGAGGGCTTGCACGGTTCGGGTGGAGTGCTTGAGCAGCACCCGCTGGCCCAACCGCAGCGGCTGCTCGTCCAGCCAGCACAAGGTGCCATCGATATCGACGGTCGGCTCGGGCGCATCGTCCACCGAACTGATGAGGGCGCCGCGCGCCAGGTCGACCTCGTGGGCCAACCGGAGTGACACCGACTGCCCGGCCACCGCGGTGCTCAGCTCGCGGCCGGCCAGATCGATCCCGGTCACCGAGGTGCGCAGGCCCTCGGGCAGCACCACGACCTCGTCGCCGGCCGAGACCTGCCCGGCCGAGACGAGTCCGGCGTAGCCGCGGTACTCGGCGTAGCGGGGGTCGATGGCCGCGGATTGCGGCCGCAGGGTCAGTTGGACGCCGAATCGCAGTCCGATCCGGGGCGCCGACGCGGTGACCTCGATGTCTTCGAGCAACTCCAGCAGACTTGGGCCGTCGTACCAGGGGGTGCGGTCCGACCTCGTGACGATGTTGTCGCCTCGCAGGGCCGATACCGGCAGGGTCGTGACCTTGGCCGCTCCCAGCCATTCGGCCACTTCGCTGATCTCGGTGGCCACCCGCCGATAGGCGGTCTCGTCGTAGTCCAGCAGGTCGATCTTGTTCACCGCGACGACCACCTCCGGCACCCGCAGCAGGGCTGCGACG
>NZ_JARKPQ010000179.1 GCF_029975155.1 Propionicimonas sp.
GCCGCGTGCGGGCAATCAACGATTACCTGAGCGCTTCGGACGTGTTCCCAGGCGTCGGACTAAAGGGCGGGGTGTGCTACTTCCTCTGGGATCGCGACCACCCCGGACTCTGCGAGGTCACCACCCACTTCAAGGATTGGCGGCTCTTCACAATCCACGGTGTAGTCGGGGTCTGAATCCGCCGGTTTCGAGTAGTGATCTGGCGATGTAGTGGGTGAGGTTGCGGAAGCCGAGGGCGCTGCCGCGGAGGTGTTCGAGTCGGCCGTTCAGCGCTTCGGTGGGGCCGTTCGATGTGCCGGGCCGGTCGAAGTAGGCCAGCACGTCAGCGGCCCGCTTCTTCAATGTGCGACCGAGGGTGATGATCTCCCGCAGGACGCTGGGGACCCCGGCGCTGACGCTGGCGATGAGGGCTTCCATCCGGGTGCGGCCGGTGGCCCGATCGGGTTCGCGGTAGGCGGCGACTAGCTGCTGATAGACCCCGTAGGTGGCCTCCAACTGCACGTGGTCATCATCGGCGAACAAGGCCTCGACGCGGGCTTGTTGTCGGGGGGTGAGCAGGTCGGCGCCGGTGTGCAGGGTGCGCCGCGCACGGTACAGGGGATCCTGGGCGCGGCCCCGGTGGCCGTGGAGTTCCTGCTGGACACGGCGCCGGCACTGGTCGAGGGCGTCACCAGCCAACCGAACCACGTGGAACGGATCCATCACGGCGGTGGCGTCGGGCAGTTCTTCGGTGGTGGCGGTTTTGAAGCCGGTGAACCCATCCATCGCGACCACCTCCACGCCCGTGCGCCATTCCTCGGGTCGGCTGGCGAGCCACGTCTTGAACGCGCTCTTGGACCGGCCCTCGACCATGTCCAGCAAGCGGGCCGGGCCGGTTTCATCCCTGATGGGAGTGAGGTCGATGATCACGGTGACGTACTTGTCGCCGTGGCGGGTGTGTCGCCACACGTGCTCATCGACACCGAGCACGTGGACGCCGTCGAAGCGGTGCGGGTCGTTGATCAGGACCCGTTTGCCTTCGGCCAGGACAGCGTCGTTGGCGGTGTTCCATGACACGGCCAACCCTTCGGCGACCCGGGCGACAGTGAGGTGGGCCACCACGATCCCCGTCAAGGCCCACCGCAACGCCGTCCTCGACAGCTTCGAGCGTGGCTCGGCGGCTTTCGACGTGTCCTGGCGCCACACGTGGCCGCATTCCGTGCAGCGGTATCGGCGCACCGTGACCAGCAGCAGGGTGGGTCGCCACCCGAACGGTTCGTGCGCCAGCCGGCGGACCACCGTGTCCCGGGGAACGCCTTGGCTGCCGCAGCGGTGGCACCAGTCGTCGGCGTCGACGACCCGGCACGCCAACACGGCCCGCTGGCGCTCGACATGTTGGCCGACGACCTCCAGGCCGAGCTCGCGGAGACGGGTGAACGTGGTCAGATCGGGACGCGTGAAGGTAGCGTGGAGCACGTCGGGGTCTTTCTAATGGGCGGCGTGAGAACCTCCATCATCGGAAGACCCCGACCCTGTCCAGCGCACCGACGCGCCGTCACCTGGTCACGCCACCACTACACCCTCAACTGTGATGAGCCGGATTGGCCGACGACCACGGCCACTCGCTCTTTGCTCGAACCAGGCGCGGATGTCTTCATCCGGTTCAACGAGGCTCTGTCAATCTTGCGCAAGGTGATTGCCGTCGAGACCGGGCAGGAGCACTCGCTGGCACTGCCGGAGAGCAAGCGCTTCGAAAGGCTGGTCAG
>NZ_JARKPQ010000184.1 GCF_029975155.1 Propionicimonas sp.
TGTTGCCGCGGCGGTACTCCAGCTTTGGCGACGTGGTGGCGAATTCGATCGGGGGCTGGATCGGAGTCAGCCTGGTCATCGTGATCGCCGAGTTCGTTGCCGAGGGGCGGCAGGGCCAGTGAGGGGCATGGGGGAGCGCGAGGGAAATGCCGAAAAGCCACCTCGTTGGCTCACGAGACCCTTAAGAAGGTGAACGGTCAACTACATTCAGTAACTCGACGCTGTGCAGCGCGTCGCCATCGCCCGGGCACTCTGTCCGAGGCCCGACGCCGGTACGCACAGCTCGGCGCCGAGGAACTGACGGTGGTAGTCGATGGTCGCCACGACATCCTGAACGATGCCAGCCACCGATCGGTCGCCGCCACCGTCGTGTTGTTCCTGGAAAGGCTGAGGTCGGCGCCGAGAAACCGCTGGTCGAGGTGAGATCAGCTGCACTTGTTGCGTTGTGACGGCGTCCTCGGGGCTGCCGAGCCCCTTCAGCGGCCCTCGCGAGCGGGAGCCGGGCGGTGGCACCGGCCACGAGCGTGACAGATCTTCTTCAGTTGGCGCCCAAGATGCGGACTTGCACGCTTGCTGAGCGTGGCCGGGCGGGCTGAGGGCCCGCACTGAAGAAGATGAGGCACGCCTCCTGGCCGAGCCGGGCTCGGGCCGGGCGCGCGGCGCGGCGGAATCGATGCGGACGTGCGCGGCAGCGGGTGGATGGAGGCAGCGTGTCAGGATTCACGTATGGCAGAGCCGCAGCGAATGCCGCAGAGTCGAGTGAGCTCGCTTTTCAGCTACATCGTCCAGACTGACTCCGGGTTCGCACCCAATCCCTTCTTCGGGTTATGCACCCTGGCGTGCTGCAAGCCGGCGCTGCGGCGCGCCATCGGGAGCCGTCTCCTGCGCGAGTCAGGATCGACGGACATCCGCCAGCTGCGAGACGCTGACCCCGGCTACATCCGTGGCCAGAACATCTGGGTCCTCGGGCTGGCGGGAGCCTCGCTTGGGGATCGTTCGCGGCGTTCCGTGGTCTATGCCATGCAGGTGACTGAGGTGCTGGATTTCGAGTCCTACTTCGACGAGCACCCAGAGAAGCGCCCCGTTCGCACGGGACGCGCGACCAGCGAAGACCCCGCGTGGCATGGTGATGCGATCTACACGGGCAACGATCCGGCGACCGCCGTCCAACTGGCGCCGAGCGCGCACTCCGATGGCGAGAACGAGCATCTGGGCAACAAGGAGCACGACCTGGGCGGACAGTATGTGCTGCTTTCAGACCACTACCTCTACTTCGGTAAGGATGCCCCGTATGTCCCCCTTGAAGGGAAGTTGCACCACGGCCGAGGCCACCGCAGCAACCACTCGCCGGCAGCCCTTGCCGAACTCGAGGATTGGCTGAACGGTCCGTGGGCGGACCTGTTCAACGACGTTGGCGACCTGCCTTCGTCCACCCACTCTGCGCGGAGCCGCGACTGCAGAGGCTCCCGATGAAGATCGTCTTGTCGCGCAAGGGATTCGATTCGCAATACGGGCGGATCCCGAGCCCGATCCTGCCCGACGGGACTCTGCTGTCCCTGCCCATCCCCACCTCCGAATCGGGGCGCCGCTTCACCGATCTGATGCGCGGCGACAGGTCGTACGCCGACCTGATCGTCGACCTCGGCGGCAATGCTGCGATGGCCCAGGGCTGCTGCCATCTCGACCCCGATCTTCGGCCCGGCACCGCATCCGGGTGGGTGCCGGCCTTCGGGCAGACCGGCGCGGCACAGACGCACCTCGCCAACCAGGGCGTTGGGGTGGGCGATCTGTTCCTGTTCTTCGGACGATTCCGTCAGACCGAACTCGGCCCGGACGGCAGACTGCGCTACGTGCGCCACGCGCCCGACCAGCACACCATCTTCGGATACCTCCAGGTCGGAGCGGTGGAGCAGGGCGAGCGGGTGCGCGACTACTGGTGGCATCCCCACGCGGAGAATCCCGACCCGCTTCCCAACAACACCCTGTACCTCGGGGCCGATCGTCTGATGGCCACTGACCTGCCCGGTGCGGGGGTTCTCGACTACCGCGAGGATCGGGTGCTCACAGCGCCCGGCCAATCATTGTCACGATGGCGCATTCTGGACTGGATGACCCAGGGGAAGATGAGCTACCACAGCGCTCTCAGCATCAAGGACGGCTACTTTCAGTCGGCTGCGAAGGGTCAGGAGTTCGTCGTCGAGGCGACCGCGGACGCCCTGGAATGGGCGCAGGCGGTGATCCGTCCAATGTCCTCTTGACAGCGCTGTTCAGTGCCAACGGGAGAGTCGCGTCGCCACTTCGCTGTAGTTGGTGGTCCCGCTGGCGACGGCAATGACCAGGTCGTAGGCATCGTCGTCAGGCGCTTCCAGGTTGGTGTTGTTGAGGCCGTAGAACACCACGAGCGAGAGCCATCCCAAACGCTTGTTCCCATCGGCCAATGCCTGGTGGCGGACCAATGACTCGAGCAGCGCGGCCGCCTTGTCATCGAGGCCGGGGTACGCGTCACGGCCGAAGACGCTCACGCGCGGCCGGTGGACAGCGGAGTCGAGCAGCCCGATGTCGCGGATGGCCCCGACGCCGAGGTCCTCCACCAGCGAGAGGACGTCCTCAAGCGTCAGGTACTCGGTCACTGGCCCAGCCGGTCGAGCAGATCGGCATAGCGAGCCCGTGCCGCCGCGGACAGCTGTCGCACCTCGTCCTCGCGGACCCGTCGGGCTGCGGCCTCCCGTATGGCGCGCACGGTTGCTTCTTGCTTGCTGATGCCCTCGGCCTCGGTAAGCAGTGCGAGGGCCGCCTCGTCCTCGGGATCCAATCGGAGTGTCATGGCCATACAGTCATGATACCAACGTGGTATCAATCGCTCCTGCTGTATCTGGTGCTTGCGTGGCCTTCGGGGCGGAGGCGACAGCGGTCTACCGAGCAGGAACGGGCCGAGGCCCATGTCATTGGCGCCGGACCCGGGCCCGGGCGTGACAGATCTTCTTCAGTTGGCGCCCAAAATGCGGGTTTGGGCGGTTGCTGAGCGTGGCCGGGCGGGCCGATCGTCCACACTGAAGAAGATGAGGCACGCGAGGCGGCCGGCACTGGAAGCCCGGTGCGCTGCTGATCGGTGTGCCGGGGCTCCTGCTCGGCAGTTCGCTCGCCGTCGGTCCCAAGCGCTCGCCGTCCGTACAATCCGCTCGCCGTCCGTACAATCCGCTCGCCGTAAGGCAGTTCGCTTCTGTTGGAACGCGAGCGAACTTACTTACGGCGAGCGTTTTGGATCGGGGGGACGGGGAGGGACTCGCGCGCTGGGGGCAGCAGCACCATCCACAGCGCCATCGCCAACGAATCGCTCAGACAGCTTCAGCAACGGGGCTAGACCATGTCCAGGCCGAGATCGAGGACGACGGCCGAGTGGGTCAACGCGCCCACAGCGACGTAGTCGACGCCGGTGGCTGCGACCGCGGGGGCGTCGGGCAAGGTGAGCCCTCCGGATGCCTCGGTCATCACGCCGGCCGGCCGGGCGATCTGCACGGCTTGGGTCATCTGGTCGGTAGACATGTTGTCGAGCAGCACCAACTGGGCGCCCGCCGCCACTGCCTCGCGCACCTGGTCGAGGGTGTCGCACTCCACCTCGCAGGTCACGCCGGGGGCATGAGTGCGGACCGCCTCGAGAGCCGCGGTGATCGACCCCGCAGCGGCCACGTGATTGTCTTTGATGAGGGCCGCATCTCCCAGTCCCATCCG
>NZ_JARKPQ010000190.1 GCF_029975155.1 Propionicimonas sp.
GATGTCGTAAGTCTCGATCTTCAGCGACAGTCTCCCGCGTTCAAGGATGCGGTGAAGCACGAGCCCGAGGTGATCGACGAGCTTCTGGGTCGTCCGGCTGACCCACGCGGTCTGCTCAGTCTCGTTCGACGATGTCAGGAACGTCTGAACGTCCTGCCATTCGACGATGGTTCCGGTCTCCATGGGGAAGTCGACGTTGGCCTTGGCGAGGTGATCGGCGGCATCGGAGGTGGAGAACTCCTCCACGACGGGGCCGGTGTCGATGGTCTCTCGGCGAAGGCGGCGACCGACGGGGGGTGAGCCGTAGCGCTTGGACCAGACCAGGAGGGTCTTGGCCTGGCTTAACGATGCTGCTTTGAGACCGATGCCGAAGTGCCCGAGGTCCCGGCCCTGGTGCTGCCGCTTCTTCGCGTAGGTCATCGCGTCGTCTATGCCAGCGGAGTCCATGCCCGAAGCATCGTCGATGACCTGCAGTCCGACCGGCCGTGCCCCTTCCATCAGGAACCGCACGAGCACGTGCGACGCGCCGAAGTCGATGCTGTTGTCCACGAGGTCGGCGACTGCCGTCGCCAGCGTGTGGTGCCGCCCGATGGCCGACGTGATCGAAGGGTCGGGAGGAACGACCTTGGAAGCGATCGGCTGAGGTTCGGGGTCGGCACCCACTACAGGTCTCCGAATCGGCTGTTCGCCACCCCGAGATCTTCGGAGTTCTGTCTGATGGCCCGGACCGTGTTGTCGTCGAAGCCGTCCGCCTTCTGTGCCTCCACGGTGAGTGTGATGTCGAGCACGTCCGGGTCGGCGCCACGCAGGAGCGCGAGGATCTCCTGGGCGATCGTCTGGAGATCAACGGACATGTCCTGGGAGGGGTCGACAACGTGCTTGAGCGTGAAGGTTGCGTTGGCCACCACCTTGCGCGGTGCAGGCGACGGAGTTTGAGCGGGGGGCGGCGATGGATCGGGCCCCGGCGTCCCGGGCTGTACCACCGGCGTTTCCGCTCCCCTCTCGTGTTCACGCCTCCGCTGGGCGACAGCAAGGTCGGGGCGCACCACGAGCGTCTTGTCGTCGAATGGCCCGAACTCGGTGTCCTCCAGCGGAACGGCCAGGCCGAGGAAGTCGCCGGTTGCGGAGTCGAAGCCCGTCGCGAGGGCGAAGCCCGCATCGAGGAATGCGGCATCGAATAGCGATTCCTCCAGTGCGCGCGTCAGAACCGACTTGTCTCGAAGTCGGTGCAGGTACGGGTACCGGGTGTAGTACGCCCACAACTCGGTGAAGCTGATGAACCCACGCGTCCACCTCGCGCGCAGGAACTCCTCGATGTCGAGACGGACTACCCGGTCTGCAATGTAGGAGTGCGCGATGTCGGCGGAGGCGAGCTTGGTCCCGATGCGCTTCGTGAGGTTCTTCTCCTGCCCGTCGGCCCGGATCTGCCCGACGACGAAGGGGGCCTGCGGATCGTCCTGCACCGCGTGCAGACCCCAGATCCACGTATGCCCCAGCCGATCGTCGACTGTGCGATTGGCCGACTCGAGCATCATCTGTGCCTGCGCCGCGGCCGACTGCGTCAGGTCCAGCCGCGCGGTCTCATGGAAGATCGAGTTCCACGCCAGATAGGAACGAACCGCGGACTCCAGCGGCCCCCACTGCTTGTCGTCCGCGGCCACGGCGACGATCGTATTGACGTTCGAACGCGGTGCATTGCCCCGATGCCGCAGCAGGTCGAGCACCCATCTGGACGCGCTGGAGTCCTTGTCCTTGCCGTTGTGCGTGTACTGCGGCGGCACGACCACCAGCCGCAAGTAGTCGGCCTCCTCCACGTCCGAAGACGACTCGGGGTGTACGACGTCTGCTATCAGGTCGGTCGAACCCTTGAACACGCGTTTGAGTCGGGTCGCGACCTCGCCGTGCACAGCATCGAGCGACAGCTGGGCCGCGCGTTCGGCGGCGAGCCGATTCAGGGATGGCTGGGCGTCGTACCAGAACCGCCCGCCTTCGGAGTAGTAGTGGGAAGACTTCTCCTGCAGGCCGTCGAGCGCCGAGCCGATATTGCCCAGGACGTCCCCGGGTATGGCCAACGCGAGCGTGATGCTCTTTCGATCCTTGCCCTTGACCGAGGCGTCGAGGGTGGGCGTCGCCTCGACGAAAATCGCCCGGGAAGTGCGCAAGGCGAGCGACCGATCGCGGAGTATTGGCCGTTCCTCATCCACGGCACGTGCGACGGAGTTGTCCCCGTCGATCTCCGATTGGATGATCGCGTCCCATGCGTTGTCCAGGTACTGCACGATCTCACTGCGCACCGGCTGCGCGTCCAGCGGGATCGAGCCGGTCATGATCAGCGGCGACGGGTCCTTGCGCTCAAAGAGCTGGTGGACCACATGACTCATCAGGCGCAGCACCCCACGGGTTCGCTGGAATTTCTCCAAGGTCGACCAATCGGAGTACAGACGATCCAGCAGCTCGGGATGGATCGGGTAGGCCGCCTTGATCCGCGACTCGTACTCGAGCTCACCGACACCTGTGGGGAACTCCTTGTGGTTGTGGCGGTAGTAGTCGGTGAACCGTCGCGCCGCAGTGGCGATGGTCGCGAGAGCACTCGCGTCCGGCTCCACGAACAAACGCCTGCGCACGATCTCGTACGACTCGTCTCGCGTCGCCGGGCTCCACTGGTACGCGACTCGGCGAATCACGTTGTCCAGGCGGTTCAACGCATCACGACCACGCTGCCCTCCGACCTCCAGGTCGCTCGCCTTCGCGGCCCCGCGCTCCTCACCGGCATCGTCTGCCTTCATACGTCGGCCCTCGCTGGCAGGCACCGAAACCAGCAGCAGCGTTCCGGGCACGTTCTCCGCGGCGAGCGTCAGGGCCTGGGCGAAGGTGAACTGCGTCTCGAACAACCCACCGGGCACCGGGCGCTCGGGATCCGGTGTATCCGGTAGCTGCCGGGCATACGCCACCCACTCGTCGATCAGGACGACGGCTGGCCCGAACCTCGTGAACAGCTCGCGAAGCAGGTTGCCCGGGTTGGTGCCGGTGCGGTCGGCGTCGGCGACGATCGCGTACCCCTCAGCGCCGCCGAGTTGCCACGCGAGCTCACCCCACAGCGTGTGCACCACGGTCCCGTCGGGCTTGTGTGACGCCGTCGAAGGCGGGATCTCGTTGCCCACCAACGCGGCCTTTCGCACCGTCCGGGACAGTACTTCGGCGTGCTCGCCGGCAAGCACGTCCTGCACGCTCTGCGGGAACGCATGCAGCGGACGCCCGGAGAACAGGTGCCAGACCGCGAGCATCGAGTGAGTCTTGCCGCCACCGAATGTGGTCTGCAGGTTGATCACGGGATTGGCCGACTCCGAGCCGTGGACCCTGTGCACCGCGCGACGCAACAGCTCCTTGAGCCCATCAGTCAGGTAGGTGCGACGGAAGAACTCCACCGGGTCCTGATACTCCTTTGCCGCGTTCTTCTGAACAGCCACCGAGTAAAGATCCGCGGCGAACTCGGCATTGCTGTACCGACCAGAAGCCACGTCCGGATGCGGCTTGAGCACCTCGCGCCAAGCTGGCAGCTCGGCGTCCGCCGTGCCGGGCAGCGCAGTGGCTGCTCGCACTGCTTTTCGAGTCTGCTGCTCGAAGTTCCCCCGGAGGATGTCCTGCCGCGACGTGCGAACGGCATCGGCCTCGCGCACCGCGCCGATCGCACGCATGACCCGCTCGATGGTGTCCAGCGCGCGGACGGCATCATCGGGGGGAAATGGCTTGAAGTGTGCGACGTCGTTGCGCACGTTCCGCAACTCTCCGACGAATCCTTGCTCACCACGGGACAGGTGGTCGTTGAAGATGTAGCCGAGGGAGCCGATCGGCTCGGTGATGATTCGGAACTGGTCCTGCGGATCGGTGCGGGAGTACTCCTTGCCGCGGATACCCTTCTCGGCATCCTTGGCGGCCAAGAGCACCGTCCAGTCCCTACCCGCGGGCACGAGCTTCGCGGTAACCCGCTCGATGTACGGGTCGAGCACCTCCGACAGCGACTGCAGCGCGCCGCGCACCGCCTCGATGTTGCTGGTCGCCATCAGTCCTCCCCCCCGAAGTCGAAACTACCTTGGACCGCCGCCCCAAGTCGCACGCGACCGGCGGCCTCGGTCAGATCCGACCACGAACCACCGAGCAGGTTGAACAACCGCGCGTCGTCGGGGCGCGACTTCTGCGTCATCTCGTACAGGCGATATGCCAGACGCTGGACCGACTCGACGTCCACCTCCGAGCGAGACCCAGCCGCTGCCATCAGCTTCGCGGCCGCCTGGATCCCGCCGTCCTCAGCGGACAAGACCCGCGCCAGCTGCAGTGTCACCTCCCAGGCCGAAATGCGATGATCAGTGAGCGGATTCCACGACCCCGGCAGATCATGTGGGCGAACGAGCTGGACGACACCATCACCCTGCGTGAGCACGCCAGCGTCTGCGAGGCCGCGCACCGAAGTGTTGTACGCGCGTGCCAGGTCGTCGGCATCGCCGAAGGGAGCCTTGGCGCAGCCATACTGCTCGTACCACTTCAGGCAGAACCGGGTGTCCGAGTCGAGGTCACCCTCCTGCTCAGCCAACACCTCGTCGAGCACCTGGTTGATAAGCATCAGGGCGGTCTTGACGGACATGTCCGAGCCGTCGTTCTCGACGACCCGTTGGAAGCCGGAGAACACCGCCATGCCGGGGCCGATCGTGGCCTGCGCAAGGTCGACAGGAGCGATGGCACCCTCACGCATTCGTTCCAGCGCGGCTGGAAGCTCGCGCTTGAGTGCGGCGAGGAAGCCGCGGCGCGTGGTCTGTCCGGCGGTCGCATGGCGGGGTCGGAGTACCAACACTATGGACGACGCCAGCGCATTTGTCCCGGACGCAATCATCCGGTTACCCATCTCGGTGCGCACCGGCCAGGTTGCCGTAATCGCCCAACCCGTACGAATCATGCCTTCAAGAATGGTTGCCCATCCTGTGCTGCTGATGCCTTCCTGCTCAAGTTCCGCTTGCTTGAACGCATAAAAGACGGTGATCGGGAAGTCCTCCGATGCACCGGCCCGAGCCTCAGCAAACACTCGCTCGAAGCCGTCCTCGAAAAACTTCTCCGCACCGCTGGGGCCACCATGCCGGTATGGATTGGCAACCAGTTCCTCAGCCTTCGGCACCAGCATCGACGCGAAAAGTGAGGGATACACGTCTCGCAATGAGCGCCGCAGCCAGACGTAGAAGAAGTCTGAGAGGTCCGAGTATCCGATGTTGTCGTAGTATGGAGGGTCCGTGGCAACGACCATTCCGCCGTAATCACGCATCGCAGCATCGGCTTGGGAAACGTCGGATCCGGCCCTGGCGGGAGCCTTTTCAATCGCCTTAGCGATCCAGGTGTACTGATCGCGAAGATTCCCCGACGACGAAGACAGTGG
>NZ_JARKPQ010000192.1 GCF_029975155.1 Propionicimonas sp.
TGAGTGCCACTTTCTTCAATGAGCAACTCCCAGCAGGTTGGCGTATTGTCTGCTGATCGGCCAGGCCTAGTGTCTCCGACGCGACCACGGTCAGCCGCCGATCTGATCTGGAGCCGTCCATGCCGGTCTTGAGGGTTGCGATGCTGAACTCGTGCTCGGAGAAGAGGGGATCGGCTGGGACGTGCTCGGAACGTTCATGCTTGTCGGATCGGCGGAGAGAGTCGATGGTCGCCTGGTCTACTTCATGGAGTTGTCGAATGCCGTCATCTGCTTCGCCAGTCATCGGGGATTCGAACCGGACGAGATCGCTGGGGCCTCTCGCCGACTCGAATGTCCAGCGCGGCCGAGATATGACGGCCCGGCGGGTCGAGATAGTTAGAGTTCGCTGTGCGGTACGCAGAAAGGCCTGGTAGGTAAGAGACGTTACCCGATTCAGACACGTCAGAGTCGACTCGTCCTGCCAGGGGCGCCATCCGAGAGGGATGATGAGGTCAAGGACTTCCTCTTCGTATCGATGGCCATCGATATGAACGTCGACGGCCAGTCCGTGCCCATCAGTTTACGGGACGATGATGGGAACTCGGGCATCTTGTCGTTCGAGGGTGTCCAGTATCTTCGTTTGGAGTGCGACGATAGTCCGCCGCCTCTGGCGTGGCGACAGGAGCCGGTCTTCAACCTCGCTGAGCTGAACAACGACGTGTACGAGTTCGTAATGGGTCTGTATTCGCTCGAGTTCACTGCGCGCAGTGCCACAGTGTCGTGGGCCGTGACCGGGAACGGGTGAGGTCGGCCAGATGTGTAGGGTTCCAGGTTTCGCCGATCGTCATCGATGATAAGCAAGACGAGCCCAGATCAAGGCGTTCAGGTCATTATCGGAGCAATTGCTCTGGTTCAGGCTGGGGCGCCTCACGAATCGGAGTAGGCGTGGGGGGTCTCGACAAGCTCGACCAGCGGTTGGGGGCTCGAGCATCGGTTTGTGGGCTCGACTGGCGGGTTGGTGGGTTTGACTGGCGGGTTGGTGGGGTCTCGACAGGCTCGACCAGCGGTTTGGTGCGGCTTGACCAGCGGTTTGGTGCGGCTCGATCAGCGATTGGTGGATCGGGGAGCGCGGGAGATTGGGTTACGGCGAGAACAGCAGGAGCAGGCCGCCGCAGGTGTAGCCGATCATGACCAGGAGCATCGGCACCTGGCCGCGGATGCGGCGCTCTGCCGGTAGGACGCGGACGCTGAGTTCGTGGGCCACGAGGACGCCGAGCACGTGGCCGCCGACGATCGCCAGGAGCTGGATCACGGCGGTGATCTGGGGGGTGTCGAGCCACAGTTGGTTGATGCCCAGTTCCGCCGTCCCGAAGACGTTCCAGCCGAGGCCGAGGGGGTCGGAGAGGTTCATCAGCGTCCGCTGGCCCTCGAGCACCAGCAGGCTCAGGTAGTGCGCGGCCGCGTACCCGATCACGATCGGGATCACGCTCGCCGCGAGCAGGTCGAGGTGAACGGGAAAGGAACCGTCCCCTTTCTGTTCACGGAGGCGGCCGAGGCCGCGGACGCCGAGGGCGAACGTCACCGCGACCAGGGCGACCATCGTCAGCTGGCCGGCCGTGCCCCAGAGCACGCGGGGCACGTCGGACGCCTGCACGGTGCGCACCCACCAGGAGGTGCCGGTGAAGCCGTCGAACGCCGTCCCGCCGAGCAGCGCGGCCACCACCGCCCAGGTGCCGGTGGGGGAGTGCGAGGTGGCCAGGTGCCGCAGCGGGTTCACCAGCGCCACCCGTCCGTCCACCCGCTGCCACGGCGACGCCCGCGACACCAGCACCGCGTACGCCTCGAACGGGTCGGCCGCCGCCACCCAGCGTCCGCCGAACAGGACGCCACCGGCCAGCACCACGACCACCCACGCCAGCCACCACCAGCGCAGCACCGGCAGCGTGTTGTTGTCCGGCTGGACCAGCTCCAGCCACGTGAACGCCACGAGTCCGAGCGACGCCGGGTAGCTGCCCAGCCGCCGCCAGCCCGTCCCCGAAAGCGGACGCAGCCCCTCGGCCGGCAGCCCCAAGATGTGCGCCAGGGCAAGCAGCGTGCGCAGCGGGTTCAGCCGCCGCCACACGGAGCCGATCAGCAACGACAGCGGGACCAGCCCCACCCACATCCACACATAGGTGAAACCGAAGACCGGGTTCGTCACCCGGTCCTGGCCCAGCCACAGCGCCATGCCCACCCAGCAGAACGCGAACAGACCCAGCACCGCCGGCACGATCCGTGCCCACGGCGCGTCCACCCACCGGCTCAGGGCCGGTAGGACGCGACCGCTCGGGACGCCCGCCCACCGGGACTCCCGCCACGCCAGCGCCAGCACGCCGAACGACAGCAGCAGCACGACCGCGGCACCAGCCACGGCCAGCGGCAAGGGCAACGGCAGGTCCTGCCTCGAACCGAGCCCGTGCAGCGGAACGAGCAGCAGGCTCACGACACGATCAACTGCAGGATTGTCAGCGGGGGCTCGTGCGACTCCACCTCGAACCGGCCCACCTGGTCGAGCACGATCTCCTTCGTCACCGTCTTGCCCGCGGTCACCGGAATCTCGATGTCGTAGCCGTGCACGTGCACCTCGTCATCCCGGTCGGAGTCGATGGTCAGCACCAGCGTGGTGCCCTTCGCCGCCTCGACCCGCTCGCCACTGGGGTCGGCCTTGCCGTCGGCGAGCGTGATGTGGATGCCCAGGTTCGCGGTGGAGCTCATCGAGCCGGACGCGACCGGAGCGAGCCCCGAGCAGCCGGAGAGCAGCAGCAACCCGAACAGCATCGCGAAGACCCTGCGCATGTCATCCTTCCGGTTCGCCCGCGCGCCACCCGGCGTCTCGCCTACCCTAGGCCCGACGAGCGGAGGGGTGGTAGGTGCTGAACAGCGTGTGGTTCTGGGTCGTCCTGGTGCTCGCCGTCGCCGCGGTGGTGGGCGCCGTGCTGCTGGCCCGGCGTCGGCACTATCTCGGCGAGGTGCGCGCGCTCGGCTGGTCGCACGACTCGCGTCCCGCGCTCGCTGCAGTGGCAGATCTGCAGGCGCCGCCGTTCGGGCTGGGCATGAGCCGGTCGATCGACGAGCTGGTCAGCGGCACCACCGCGGCCGGGTTCGGGTTCCGGGTGTTCGAGTACACCTACGCCGGCGCAGGGCCGAAGTACTCCGGACGGGTCGCCGCGCTCGACTTGCCGTTCGCCCTGCCGGACGCCTTCCTCAGCGACGCCGAACACGTCCGGACGGGAATCGCCTCCGGCGGCCGGAATCTGGTGCAGGCACAGGACGCGGGGATCCGGGCGATCGCGGCGGACGCGTCCCTCGCCACCGACCTGCTGGCCGCCGTCGGCGCGGGCGTCCACGAGTACGCCCGGACCACCGGCGCGGTCGACCTCGGGATCGACGGCAGCCACCTGGTCGCGTCCGGCGCGCCGAAGGATCCGGAAAAGCTGGTGGCGTTCCTGGCCGGCCTCGACCCGATCGCGCAGGCGGTGGCCGCCAGCACCACGCTGACCGGACGCAGCGTTCGGCAGCCGGCCCCGTCCGCCTTCTACGGCCATCCCGACTGGTCCTGGGTCGGCGAGGACGACAGCGTCCTGGACTGGTACCCGGTCAGCACCGGCGGCTACGGCCACCGCACCGAGGACCTCGTCCGCGGCCTGCGCGACGGAATCCGGCTCGATGCGTTCACCCATCACTGGAAGACCGACCGCACCGAGACCACCACCGACGCCGAGGGCCACACCCACACCAGGACGGTCACCGACCACCACTCCGAGCCGGTCTGCGGCTTCGTGCTGCCGTTCAACCTGCCGGCGATCTCGGTCAACGGCCGCCGGGTGGGCCGCAAGGTGCAGTTCGAGAGCAGTGACTTCAACGAGGCCTTCACCGTCCGCACCGACGACCCCAAGTTCGCCTCCGACGTGACGCACCCGCGGACGATGGAGTGGCTGCTCGCGACGGGTCCGCGCGGCTGGACGGCGTCCGGGCCGATCGTGGTGTTCGAGGTCGAGCAGCACGACCTGCTGGTCGTCGACGAGTGCGAGACCGTCCTGCGCGGCTGGCTGGGCCGGATGCCGCGGTTCGTCTGGCAGGACCTCGGCCTGCAGCCCCCGCCGTACCTCGTCGAGTAGTCGGCGCGCGGAAGTAGGGTGGACGCGTGAGTGACCCGGTGACCACGACGGAGGCCGCGCTCCTGGCCCGCGACCAGGCCACGCAGCCGTGGCAGCAGGCGGTCGTCGCGGTGCTGTCGGGGCCGCTGAGCCGGCGTGAGCTGATCGACCTGGTCACCGAGCGGATCGCCTACGCGCCGCGGTTCCGGCGCCTCGTGGCGGGCTGGCCCGTCCCCGGCTGGGTCGACGACGAGAACTTCAGCGTGGGCGGCCACGTGCGAGAGGACGCCCTGGCCCCCGGCCAGCGGCTGGAGGACTGGCTGGCCGACCGGCTGGTGAAGCCGCTCGACCGCGGCCACCCGCTGTGGGAGGCCACGCTCGTGCAGGGGATCGGTCCCGGCACCCAGGCTCTCGTCGTGCGCGCGCACCCCGCGCTGGTGGACGGCTACGACAACGTGCATCTGCTGCAGGAGCTCTTCGACTCATCGCCCACCGACGTCTCCGCGGCGAGCGATGACTGGCAGCCGGCCGAGACCCAGCCACCGGGGATCTCCGATCTGCTGAGCGGGCTCGAAGACCCGCTGCGCGCGGTCTCCGGAGCCGCGACCGGCCTGCTGGGGATGGTGGAGAACGCGGTCCGCGCCGTGGCCGCCAGTCCGCGCGAACAGCACGTCGCGGGTGTCGAGGTCGACCTCGACGTGCTGACCGAGGTGCGGACCTCCTTCGGCTGCACCACTCATGACGTCCTGCTGAGTCTGGCCACGGCCGGCGTGCGCGGCTGGCTCGCGGACCACGGCCGTCCGCTGGTCGACCCTGTCGCGCTGGTGCCGCTGGCCGTGCAGGAGCCGGCCGTGCTGGAGAGCGCGATCGGCTGCCGCGTGGCGCCGTCCTGGCTGGGGCTGCCGGTCACCGCCGTCTCCGCGGCGGACCGGCTGCGCGCCATCGCCACCCTGACCAGGGCACGGACGGACACCGGGCTGAGCGTGCCGGCCCGCAACCTCGTGGAGCTCGCCGGATTCGCCCCGCCCACGCTGCACGCCGTGGCTGCCGGCACGGTGGCTGCCGGACGACCGCACACCGTCGTGGTCGGCAACGTGCCGGGTCCGGAGGAGGAGCGCTTCCTCGGCCGGGCCAGGCTGCGCCAGGTGTACGCGCTGACCGCGACCACCGATGACGAGCAGGTGGGCGTGTCGATCACCAGCTACCGGGGCCGGGTGACGCTGGGCGCGGCGGCGGTCGCGCCGCTGCGCCGCTGGGCACGGGACGTCGCGGCGGAACTCGGCGCACTCCGGGCGGAGGTCTGATGAGCCTGCTGTTCGTGCCGGTGACCGCGGACCAGCTCGCCGGATGGGCGACCAGTGGCGTCCTTTCGGGGGAGGTCCGTGGTCATGCGGTCACGCGCGGATTCTCCCTCGCGTTCGACCCGGCCGACGCGGAGGAGGCCGAGCACGTGGCGCTGTTGGTGGCATCCGTCGCTGCCCTGGCGGCGACCGGACGGCGTCTGGTGGCGGTGGCCGAGGGCGACGTCCGTCCCGACCCGGCCGGCGACGAGGACTTCGGGCAGGTACTGGTCACCGACCTGCCCTACCGGTCGGTGACCAGCCTCTTCGCGGACGAGCCGGACGTGCCCGGCCTGGCCGCCGCGGCCGCCGCCGCGTCCGGTCTGGACCTCGCCCGGGCCTGGGACGAGCCGGCCGTGATCGAGTTGCTGCAACAGGCCGACCTGCTGTGGCACGGCGCGGGGGAATGGGCCGACCTGGGTACCGGTTGAACAGGTAGCCATCCGGCCGCCCCGGGAACAGCTCGTCCCCGGGACTCGCTCGTCGCTCGTCCCCGGGCAACCGTTCGTCCCCCGGGAACCGCTCGTCGTTCGTCCCCCGGGAACCGCTCGTCGCTCGTCCCGGGAACCGCTCGTCGAGCTTGTCGAGACGCGGGCGGCCGGTGGCGAGTTTCGCCGGCGAAGGGGAGGAGAGGTCGATGCCGAGGTCCATCTGGAAAGGTGCGGTGTCCTTCGGGCTGGTCACCATCCCGGTCAAGGTGTACGGCGCCACGGAGGAGAAGGACATCAGCTTCCGTCAGGTGCACGCGGCCGACCAGGGCCGGATTCGCTACAAGCGAGTCTGCGAGGTCTGTGGCCAGGAGGTGCCCTTCGCCGAGATCCGCAAGGGATATGAGGCAGCGGACGGACGCCTGGTCGTCCTCGAGCCGGAGGACTTCGCCGGCCTGCCCGCCGCCGACGGCAAGACCGTGGACGTCGTGCAGTTCGTCGACCTGGAAGAGATCGACCCCACCTACTTCGATCGCACCTACTTCCTCGAGGCCGAGAAGGTTGGCACCAAGCCCTACGTGCTGCTGCGGCAGGCCCTCGCCGAGACCGGCAAGGCCGCCGTGGTGAAGGTCGCGCTGCGCTCCCGCGAGACCCTGGCGCTGATCCGTCCGGTCGGGGACGTGCTGCGCATGCACACCATGCTGTGGCCGGACGAGCTGCGCGACGGCTCCTTCGCCGCCCCCGAGGGCGAGGTGAAGGTGAGCAAGGCGGAGGTGGGCATGGCCCGGGCCTTCATCGAGCAGCTGTCCGGGGAATTCGACCCGGCCGCCTTCACCGACGACTACCGCGAGGCCCTGGAGAAGGTGATCGAGGCCAAGCTGGAGGGCGTCGAGCTGCCGGCGCCGGAAGAGGCGCCGAAGGAGGCCCAGGTGGTCGACCTCGTCGCGGCCCTGCGCGCATCGGTCGAGGCGGCGAAGAAGCGCCGCGAGGAGGCCGCGGCGAGCTGAACGGGGGGTCTTGCCGGCCGCTCTGCCCCTGTCGTCCCGGGCTTGACCGTCGTCCCGGGCTTGACCCGGGATCTCTGTGGCCGTCTTGCTGGCCCGGGTGTCAGGGGTCCCGGCGTTCGCCGGGATGACGTGGAGGGTGTTCACCTCCGGCGGAACCGGGCTTCGCGCGGCGCTAGAGTCGGAGGGTGGACGCGATCACCCAGGTACCCAGGCCGGTCAACGAACCGGTCCGCAGCTACGCCCCCGGAACTCCGGAGCGGGCGAGCCTGATCCAGGCCCTCGACCGACTGGCCGCCGGCCCGATCGACGTGGAGCCGGTGATCGGCGGCGGATCCGGGTCCGGCGCCGCGACGGTGCACGAGGTGCGGATGCCGTCCGACCACTCCACGCTGCTGGCCCGCGTCCGCCAGGCGACGGCAGCGGACGCGTCCGCCGCGATCGATGCCGCCCAGGCCGCCCGCGCGGACTGGGCTGCCATGCCGTTCGACGAGCGGGCCGCAATCTTCCTGCGTGCGGCTGAACTGCTGGCCGGGCCGTGGCGCGACCGGCTCAACGCCAGCACCATGCTCGGACAGGCGAAGACTCCGCAGCAGGCCGAGATCGACGCGGCCTGTGAGCTGATCGACTTCCTGCGGTTCAACGTCGCGTTCGCGCGCGAACTGCATGCCAATCAGCCGATCTCCGCGCCCGGCACCTGGAACCGCACCGACTACCGTCCGCTGGACGGTTTCGTGTACGCGATCACGCCGTTCAACTTCACCTCGATCGCCGGCAACCTGCCCACCGCGCCCGCGCTGATGGGCAACACCGTGATCTGGAAGCCGGCGCTCACCCAGAGCTTCTCGGCGGCGTTCTGGATGGACCTGCTCACCGAGGCGGGTCTGCCCGCCGGTGTGATCACCATGTTGCCCGGCCACGGGGCGGAGGTGTCCGAGGTCGCGCTGCGCCACCCCGAGCTGGCCGGCATCCACTTCACCGGCTCCACCCGGGTGTTCCAGGGGTTGTGGAGCGAGGTCGGGGCGAACATCTCCGGCTACCGGGCCTACCCGCGGCTGGTGGGTGAGACCGGCGGCAAGGACTTCGTGGTCGCGCACCCGTCCGCCGATCCGACTGCCGTCGTCGCAGCCCTCGTCCGCGGCGCGTTCGAGTACTCGGGGCAGAAGTGTTCGGCCGCATCCCGCTGCTACCTTCCCCGAAGCCTCTGGGACCGGATCCGTGACGACCTGGTCGCCCAGACCGAGGCCCTCGCCGTCGGTGACGTGCGGGACCTGGCCAACTTCACCTCCGCCGTGATCGACGAGCGGGCGTTCGACAAGCTCTCCGGTGCGATCGAGCGCGCCCGGTCGTCCGCGGACGCCCAGGTGATCGCCGGCGGGACGTACGACCGCAGCGAGGGCTGGTACGTCCGGCCCACGCTGGTCACCACGGACAATCCGCGCCAAGACGTGCTCTCCACCGAGTACTTCGGGCCGATCCTCGGCATCTTCGTCTACGAGGACGCGAAGTACGATGAAGTACTCCAGCTGATCGACGACACGTCCGGGTACGCCCTGACCGGTGCGGTCTTCGCCACCGACCGGGACGCCGTCCAGGCAGCGAGCCGGGTGCTGCGGCATGCCGCCGGCAACTTCTACGTGAACGACAAGCCGACCGGCGCCGTCGTCGGGCAGCAGCCGTTCGGCGGCAGCCGGGCGTCCGGCACCAACGACAAGGCCGGCTCACTGTGGAACCTGATGCGCTGGGTGAGCCCGCGCTCGCTGAAGGAGAACCTGCTCCCACCGACCGGCATCGACTACCCGCACATGCTGCCGGAGGCCTGAGCGGAGGCACGGGGGAGCCGGGTGGTGCTGCGGCAGAGCGTACGGGGGCTGATCCTCGACCAGGACGACTCCGTGCTGCTGGTGCGCTTCGAGTGGCCGGGTGGGCCGGACGGAGGCTTCTGGGCCAACCCCGGCGGCGGGATCGAGCCGGGGGAGTCCCGCCTGGACGCGCTGCGACGCGAGCTCGCCGAGGAGGTGGGTCTGGACGTCCCCGCGTTGGGCGAGGAGGTCTGGACGAAGACCGCGTACTTCCCGATGGCCGACTGGGACGGCCAGGTCGACCACGTGCACCTGCTGCGGGTGTCGCGTTTCGAGCCGTGCCCCGGACTGTCGGCGGAGGCGCTCGCCGCCGAGCATGTCCACGAGGTCCGCTGGTGGTCGCTCGAGGAGCTCGCCCACAGCACCGCGACCTTCTCGCCCCGTGCCCTGCCGAGCCTGCTCGCGGAACTGTTGACCGGAGGGGTGCCGGCGTCGCCGCTTGTGCTCGAAGGATTCTGACCGGCGCGTCTCCACCGCGTCGGCGCACGATCGGCCACAATTGCCGTGGTGGCCATTCGGGGGGATGGCCCTGAGTCTGGGGGGACGGCGTGGACGCCGAACAGGAATACCTGTTGAGAAAGCTGCTGGAGGGCTATCTGCCGGCTCCGGCAGCAGAGCCGTCGGCCCATGACGGCGGTCCTCACGAGCACCGTCCGTGGCAGCCGGCGTCCGGGCCCATCGCGGTCCGGGAGACGCTGGACGCCTACGAGCGCGTCTTCTTCGCCGAGGGGGCGACGCTGGACTACGTCCGCTCGACCGCGGCGGCGTGGCGGACGACCGGTCTCTCGCCCCAGGAGATCCACCAGTGGCTGGACGCCGGGGTCTACCCGGACGAGCCTCAGCTCGCCGCCGCCCTGGCCGGTGCCGGATTCGACCCGCGGGAGGCCCGCCGGACCACGATCCGCTATCGATCCGACAGCGAGTCCATGAACGTGATCAGCGCCGTCCGCGGCCGGACCGGGCAGGCCGACTGGGCGATCGAGCTGAGGAACCGGATCCGGGCCGTGCAGGACGTCGGTCCCGGCGCGCAGGCGGTGTGACGCTGCGCTGGCGCGCGCCGGGGACGAAGGGCACAGCAGGGTTCGGTATCCTCTCCCGCGTGCCGAAAGCCCGTGTGATCCCCGTCCTCGCCTGCCTGCTCGCCCTCGCGGCGTGCGGCAGCCCCTCCGCCACCCCGTCCCCGACCGTGTCGGCCACGCCGTCGGCGACGCCGACCCCGTCCGCCACACCCACGTCGACGGTGAAGGCGCAGGACTCGCTCGACGGGATCACCGTGAAGGGCAAGCCGGGCGCCAAGCCCACCGTCAAGGTCAAGGCCCCGTTCGTGATCGACAAGACGCGGGTGAAGGTGCTCGACGAGGGCACCGGCGACAAGGCGCTGGCCGACGGCTATGTCAGTGCTCACTACTACGGAGTGAACGGTCGTACGGGTGAGATGTTCGCGGAGTCTTTCAGTGGCAAGACCCCGCAGGTCTTCTCGCTGGCGGAGATGATCGCTGGGTTTAGGGATGGCGTTGCGGGCCAGCACGCAGGCAGCAGGTTGCTGATCGCGATGCCTGGCACTGATGGATACGACGCTGCTGGTGGCAGGACAGAGGCTGGGATCGAGGTCGGCGACACCCTGATCTTCGTCGTGGACATCCTGTCGGTGTCGGTGAACCAGCCGTCCGGCAAGGCGCTCACGCCACCGTCCGGTCTGCCGACAGTCACCGGTGGTCCGGCGGACAAGCCGACGGTCGCCATCCC
>NZ_JARKPQ010000193.1 GCF_029975155.1 Propionicimonas sp.
AAGGCCCTGCAGGGGTTCAAGGACACCTTCGAGCAGGCGGTCGCCAAGGTGGACAACGCCGAGGTCAGGGCGCAGGCCGACAAGGCGCTGGCCGCGACCAAGGAGATGGTCTCCGCCATCGAGGCCGTCACCAAGGATCCGACGAAGGTCGCCGGCGTCTCGGACGCGCTGACCGCGTTCCAGGAGGAGATGACGAAGATCGGGACTGTCTGCGGCGGCTGATCGTCACGGCCGGCGTCAGCGCAGGCTGAGCAGCAGCCCGGCGGCCACGGCCACCATCACCGCGGCCACGCAGAGGTCGAACACGCGCCAGGCGACCGGCTTCGCGAACAGCGGACGCAGCGCGCGAGCGCCGAAGCCGAGCCCGGAGAACCAGGCCAGGCTGGCCACCATCGCCCCGGCGGCGAAGGCCCACGGCGCGGTGTGCGTGGAGGCGACCGAGCCCAGCAGGACGAGCGTGTCGAGGTACACGTGCGGGTTCAGCCAGGTCAGGGCGACGGCCGTCAGGGCGACCTGGGCCAGG
Organism: Propionicimonas sp.; assembly: GCF_029975155.1. GTDB lineage: Bacteria > Actinomycetota > Actinomycetes > Propionibacteriales > Propionibacteriaceae > Propionicimonas. The sequence goes on from NZ_JARKPQ010000193.1 coordinate 524, forward strand.
CGACCGGTCCCGGCGCCCGTCCCGTCCGCGACCAGGGCCTGTGGACGGAGGGCGCGCCGTAGCGCGGTGACCGCGTACCAGAGCAGCACGGCGCTGCCGGCGACGGTGACCGTGACGAGGACGGCGGGGTGCGCGGCGATGACGGCTCCGACGCCGGCGGTGCCGAGGCCGATCAGCAGGATGTCGCTGAGGACGCAGATGGCGACCACGACGCCGACGTGCTCGCGCCGCAGGCCCTGTCGCATCACATAGGCGTTCTGGGCACCGATGGCGACGATGAGTCCGGCACCGAAGCCGAAGCCGGAGAGGGCGGTGGTGAGCACGGGATCGAACCTAGGCGCTCCGTCTGATTCAGTCCAGCGAATGTTTCTCAGACTTCATTAGCTGTGCTTAACTTTGTGTGTGGAGTGGGATCTCGCTCAGCTGAGGGCGTTCGCTGCCGTGGTCGACCACGGCACGCTGGAGGCGGCGGCGGCCGCGCTGCACGTCACCCCGTCCGCGGTCAGCCAGCGGCTGAAGTCGCTGGAGCGGTCGGTGGGCGCGGTGCTGTTGCGGCGCAGCCGTCCGGCGGTGGCGACGGACGCGGG
>NZ_JARKPQ010000209.1 GCF_029975155.1 Propionicimonas sp.
GGTGTGGGCCCGGGTGGCCTGAGCCAGATCCATGCCGGTGACGATGCCCAGCTTGGCGGCCATGTACTGGAGAAGCATGGCGATCAGACTGGACAGCAGAATGACGTTGAGTAGCAGATAGCCGAACTGCTGTCCGCCACCGATGGAGGTTACCCAGTTTCCGGGATCCATGTAGCCCACAGCAACCAGGGCGCCGGGACCGGAGAACGACAGCAGGCTCTTGAAGAAGCCGGCGTCCTTGGGTGCGACCTTGACGGTGCCGTTGATCTCTTCCAAGGAAGGGCCGTTGGCCTCCCGCACGATCCCGCGGTGCTGGATGCTCGTTGAACTGGTCTGTTGCGCGACTGACATATCGAACCGCTTCTCGATAGCGTCGCCTGCCTAGGCGGCGTCCTAGGGTGTTTGGTCAGTCACCATCATAAAGTTCGATGCACCAAACTTCCAATCGGCCACCTGTCCTAAGTTCGCCAGTGCGTCTCGGTGAGAGTCGATGGACCGCAAGTAGAAAGTCTGGTGAGTCGAACATTGGAACGTGGAGCGCGTGACGCTCTAGTGAACACTGCGTCGCACTGCGCAACGAACCGGTCGACGAGTCACCGCATCATCGATCTGTGACCGACACGTAAAGCGCATCGGTCGCTGACCGCCCCAGCGTGATCGGCGCATCGGTCCCCGCGACACGCACGTCCAGGGCATCCGAGAATGCAGGGCCGTCACCGATCGCCAGCGTCGTCCCCACCGCGAAGCCATGCTCCTCGAAAAACTGCAGCAGCGTCGAATCCGCATCCGAGATCCGCTCCACAATCACCTGATGGCCTGCTCCCACAGCGGTCAGTTGCTTCGCGTCGGGGATATGCACAGTCCCATCGGCCGACGGGATCGGGTCTCCATGCGGATCGCGGGTGGGGTACCCCAAGAACGCATCGATCCGGTCGATCATGAAATCGGAAACGGCATGCTCGAGGGTCTCGGCCTCATCGTGCACCTGGTCCCAGGAGTATCCCAGAACACTGACGAGAAACGTCTCGATCAGGCGGTGGCGCCGCACCATCGCCAACGCAAACGCGCGGCCCGTCTCCGTCAACTCCACAGAACCGTAGGGCGCATGTTCCAGCAGCCCCTGATTGGTGAGCCTACGCACCGCATCGGAGACCGTCGACAGCTTCAGACCCGTTCGTTCCGCGATCAGTGATGGCGTAACGGGTACCGATGTCCACTCTGTCAAACCCCAGACGGCCTTCAAGTAGTTCTGGGTACTCGCCAGCAACTCGGAAACGGACATGCACGCAGAATATCGCCGAATCCGAAACTACGATTCGCACCGAACTTAGGAGTTCGTCCCTCTGCGCCGCTGCTCGTGGGTCGGGTTGTCCGCACCCCCTGCAGACACCCCTACCCAAGATCGCTGGAACCGCGTGCGTCAGGTGGTGCACCGGCAGAATCGGCGTCTCCGGGCGGGCCGCATCGATTCCTGGACAACGAGTACACTAATACCTTTGGGGCGACGAAGAGGAGATGGACGGCATGATCGACAAGGTCGCCGTACTGGGACTCGGGACGATGGGCGGTGCCATGGCCGAGCGCCTGCACGCGGCCGGCCTCGAGGTATGGGTCTGGAATCGCACCGCCTCGCGGGCCGATCCCTTCCGGGGTCGCGGCTTCCATATCGCGGATTCTGCAGCCGAGGCAGTCGCCGCCGTTGATGCGGTGGTGACGATGCTGTTCGACGCGGATGCCGTTCGGTCGGTCATGACGCAGGCGCTTCCCGCCCACGGTGATGGGCTGATCTGGATGCAGTCCTCCACGGTCGGGACCCTCGCCGCACGCGAGTTCGCGACAATGGCCGAGCAGGCCGGGGTGGGCTTCGTCGACGCTCCGATGCTCGGCACCAAGGGCCCTGCGCGGGCCGGCACGCTGACCGCGCTCGTCGCGGGAGCGGCCCCCGACATCGAATCTCTGCAGCCCGTCCTGGACGCCGTCTCCTCGAGAATCGTCCGCGTCGGCGACGCCGCGCCCGCAGCCTCGGCGCTCAAGCTGGCCGCGAACGCGTGGATCGCGACGATCACCGCGGGGATCTGCCAGTCGCTGACGATCGCCGAACGGCTGGGCGTCGAGCCCGGCCTGCTCCTGCGCGCGCTGGATGGCACCGGCCCCGACAGTCCCTACGCGCAGCTCAAGGGTCGAGAGGTGCTTGCCCGCCGATTCGACCCGCAGTTCGAGGTGGAGGGGATCCTCAAGGACGTCCGGCTCGCACGCGAGGAGACGCCGCGGATCTCTCACACCCTGCTCGACGCACTCGACGAGCTCTACTCGGACGCGGTTGAAGCCGGACTGGGCCGGGAAGACATCGCCGCGGTATGGAGCGCGTTCCAGCGCGAGGAACGCTGAGAGAATCCCGCTGCGGCGCGAGGACCAATGAGAGTCCCGCTGCGAAGCGAGGACCAATGAGAGAGTCCCGCTGCGGCGCGAGGACCAATGGGCTACTGGCTCGGAGCTGCGATAAGCCGGATCAGTTCGTCGAAGAGCCCTTCGTCGACCGGCCCACCGGTGAAGTACACACGGTGGTAGATCGGCGCGAACAGCACGTCGACCACGAAGTCGGGATCCCGCTCGAGGATGCTTCCCTCCGCGATGCCCTGGATGACGAGCAGGCGTGCCGCATCTCGGCGCGGGGTCAGCCAGTGCTCCTGAAAGCGGCGCCGCGTGTCCTCGTCGGCGAGCGCTCCGGCCGCCAGTGCCCGCAGCGGCCCGCCGGTGACCGGGTCGGACAATACCTGGCCAGCCATGGCAACCTGTGCGCGGAGTTTCTCGATGGCCGAGCCAGGCCCTTCAGTCTCAATCGAGAATTGCACGGCCTCCAGCAGGGCGTCGAGCAGCAGCTCATGGGGGTTGGACCACCAGCGATAGAGCGTCGTGCGGCTCGCTCCGGCCGCGCGAGCGATCCGGTCGAAACCAACGTCGATGCCGTCGCTGGTGACCAGTTCGGCGGCTGCGGCGAGGATGCGCTGCCTGAGTCGTGCGTCGCGCGGTCTGCCGCGGTGGCTGCCTTCCCTCGGGCTATTCGTGGACACAGTGTACAGTATATAACGACCCGGCCGATGCGAAGCCAACGGGACCGAGCGCCGAGCCGGCCGAAACACCAGGAAGGACGACCATGACCGCGATTCCCACGGTGACTGCCTACGACGGGCTGACCTTGCCCGTCATCGGCTTCGGCACCTATCGACTCAATGGCGCCGCCGGCGCCGAAACGATCGCACGGGCGATCGACCACGGCTACACACTGCTCGATTCGGCGTTCAACTACGAGAATGAGGGTGCTGTCGGGCGGGGCGTGCGCATCTCCGGCCGCGATCGGGCCGAGCTCATCGTCACCTCCAAGCTCCCCGGTCGGCATCATGCCTACGACGAGGCTCGGGTCACCATCGAGGAGAGCGTGTATCGCACCGGCCTGGACTACCTCGACCTCTACCTCATCCACTGGCCGAACCCGAGGGTCGGTAAGTACGTCGAGGCTTGGCGCGCCCTCCTCGACGCGCGTGAGAGTGGTCTGGTCAAGGCCGTCGGCGTGTGCAACTTCCTGCCCGAGCACCTCGAGCGCCTGCAGGCCGAGACCGGTGTGCTGCCGTCGGTGAACCAGATCGAACTGCATCCCTTCTTCCCGCAGACCGATGCGCTCGCCTACAACGCCGAGCACGGCATTCTCACCCAGGCGTGGAGTCCTCTCGGCCGCGGCAACGACCTGCTCCGGCACCCGGTGATCACCGGCATCGCCCAGGCCCACGACGCCACGCCCGGCCAGGTCGTCCTCGCCTGGGCGATGGCGCGCGGTGCGATCCCGCTGCCCAAGGCTGCATCCGAGGCGCGCCAGATCGAGAACCTCGAAGCAGTTCAGCTGCAGCTCAGCCCGGACGAGGTTGCCGCACTGACCGCACTCGGCCGCCCGGATGGGCGCACGAGCGGCCAGGACCCGGCCAGCCACGAAGAGTTCTGAGTCCGCGCGACGGCCGGTGAACTTTGCTGGCTTCGGGGTCTGCGATCGGTGGTCTTCGAGAGACAATCGAGTATGACTGCATCGTCGGATCTGCATGTGATCGTGGGCGCGGGGCCGGTGGGTGTCGCCCTGGCCGACCGGCTCGTCCGCGACGGGCACCGAGTGCGCCTGCTCACCCGTGCGGGCCGTAACCCGGGGATACCAGGGGTGGAGCCGATCGCGGTGGACGCGTCCGACTCCTCGGCGCTCACCGCCCGTGTGGCGGGCGCGTCGGTGCTCTACAACTGCGCAAACCCCGGTTCGTATACCCAGTGGGAGAAGCTGTGGCCACCGCTGGCGGCAGCGATCTTGAGCGCGGCTGAACGCAGCGGTGCGGTGTTGGCGACAGCGAGCAACCTCTACGGATACGGTCCGGTTGATGCCCCGATGACGCGACGGACGCCGCTGCAGCCCAGCGATCACAAGGGCGCGTTGCGGGCACGCATGTGGCAGCAGGCGCTGGCCGCGCACGAGTTGGGGCGGGTGCGCGTCACCGAGGTGCGTTCGTCCGACTACATCGGCCCGACGCTGCCGATCAGTAGCGGCCTGCTGGCCCGCTATGCCGACGCAACGCTGAGGGGTAGGACCGCGACCGTGTTCGCCGATCCCGACCAGCCCCACACCTGGACGGCGATCGACGATGTCGCGGCGACGCTCGCGGTGCTGGGGCAGGACGAGCGAGCCTGGGGCTCGGCGTGGATCACGCCGTCGAACCCACCCGCGACGGTGCGCGAGGTACTGCGCGGCCTGGCCGAGCAGGTTGGGGCCCTTGAACCCCAGGTGCGGCAGGTGCCCGGCTGGCTGCTTCGGACCGGGGCCATCACCGTCCCGTTGCTGCGCGAAGTGACCGGAGTCCTGTACCAGTTCGAAGCGCCGTTCATCGCCGATGGATCGGAGACCACCGACGTGTTCGAGATCACCCCGAGCCCGTGGCACCCGCTGCTCGCCGAGACCGCGCAGGCCTGGTCCGAGCGCGCC
>NZ_JARKPQ010000213.1 GCF_029975155.1 Propionicimonas sp.
ACGGGTGCTCGGACGTTCGCGTTGCCGGCTGGGGTGAGTGGGACGAGTGTGGAGGTTGTGGGGGAGAACCGGACGTTGGGTGTGAGCAACGGCAGGTTCTCGGACAGCTTCGCCCGCGAGTCCGACTACCACATCTACAAGCTCAAGCTCTGAGCACCTCCCGGCGTGGTAGGTTGCCGTGACGCCGAGGGCAGCGTGCGGATCCGGCGGGGTCCCGTTCGTTGCAGGGGGACTCGAGATGGAGGACTGCGCATGGCTGGACGCGAGGCCGGGTTCACCACGGGACTCATCAGCCTGTGAGCGGGGGAGCGCCAGAGCGATACCTGGTCATCAAGGCCAAGGGCGGGTTCGGCAACCGGATGCTGTCGGCCACCACCGGAGTGGTGCTCGCCCAGCTGACCGGGCGCGTTCCCGTCATCGACTGGAGGGACGGTGAGTACCTCCCGAAGGGCCAGAACAGTTATCCCCCCCTGTTCGTCGACCCCTCCGGCATCGATGTCGCCGCCTTCGACAGCCGTCGCGACGTGTCGCCGGCGGTCTGGGCCGGTCGGCTTGCCGAGCATCCCACGGACCTGATCGAGCGCGACTTCCCGGGCAATCACAGCAACCCGTTCATCTACCGCAAGCTGTCGATCGATCTCGCCCATCCCGAGCGGACCGGGGCACCGATCGCCGTTTTCTGGTCGTATCTGCCGAAGATGGCCCGCATCGGACGCCTGGCGCGGCGTTCAGCCCGGTTCCGCGGGATGTCCCTGGCCGCGGTGACCCGATCCGCGCTCGCTGAGTACTTCACGCCGAACGAGCGGGTGCAGTCCGAGGTCGCTGCCCTGTTCGACGGCCGGTCGAGGCCGGTGATCGGCGTGCACATCCGCTACACCGATCGGAAGGTGTCGCTCGACCGCATCATCGCTGAGGTGACCGGGCTCAGGTCGAGGATGCCCGAGGCACAGATCTTCCTCGCGACCGACAACCAGGGGGTCCGCGACCTGTTCTGCGACAGGTTCGCCGGCGTGTTCTGCATCGACAAGGCCTTTGGCGACGACGACACGTCCCTGCACGAGGGCGTCGTCGTGGCCGATCCCCAGCGTGAGGCGGAGAACGCGCTCGTGGACATGTGGGCGCTCGCCCGGTGCGACTGGCTCGTGCACTCGCGCCACTCGACCTTTTCGGTCGCCGCGGCCCTGATCGGCGGGATCCCGCGGTCGCGGCAGCGGGACATCGATCGGCGCAATCCGCAGGTGGTCGTCAAGCGGTGGATCCAGACCTGGGCGTGACCTCGCCTCCCTACAGCGTCGGGACGGCCCTGTGTAGGATGACGCACGCAATCAGGTTGGCGTGCGTCGCGGGGTGGACGTAGAGGCTGTACCTCGGGGCCGCCGACAGAACAGGTTGGGGGGAGCTTCATATGCGTACTGTCGAGGAAGTCTTCAAAGAGAGCATCGGTGTCAAGGAACGCGTGCTCGCGGACACCGAGCTGCTGGACAAGTCCCGGGCTGCGGCGGAAGCCATGATCGCCACGTACCGCAACGGGGGCCGGGTCCTCTTCTGCGGCAACGGTGGCAGTGCTGCCGACGCGCAGCACTTCGCAGCGGAACTCAGTGGCCATTTCCTCATCGAGAGGCCGCCCTTGGCTGCCGAGGCGCTGCACGGGAACCCGTCGCACGTGACGGCCGTGGCCAACGACTACGACTACGCGAGCGTCTTCGCTCGCGCGCTGGAGGGTTCGGCGAAGGCCGGCGACGTCCTGGTCGCGATCTCGACCTCGGGGAACGCGGAGAGCATCGTCCGTGCCGCACAGGTCGCCCGGGAGAAGGGCGTCACCGTCGTGGGCATGACCGGTGCGACCGGCGGCAGGCTGGCGCAGTACTGCGACGTGCTGCTGAACGTGCCGTCCACGGACACCGGACGTATCCAGGAGTCGCACGTGGCCTTCCTGCACGCGATCTCCGAGCACGTGGAGTATGCGCTCTTCGGCAACCAGTGACGTGTGCGATCTCGTCGCCGAGCGGGTCGGCCTCGAGTGGTGCCTTTTCCTCGATCGCGACGGGGTGCTCAACCGGCGGGTGGTCGGTGACTACGTGCGGTCCTGGTCGGACTTCGAGCTGCTGCCCGGCGTCGAGGCCGCGCTACGGACGCTGACCAGGTGGGCGCCCCACACGGTCGTCATCACCAACCAGCAGGGTGTGGGCAAGGGCCTGATGAGTCCTGAGCAGCTCGAGTCCATCCACGCCCGGTTCCTCGAACAGGTCACGGCCGCCGGTGCGAGAATCGAGAGCGTGCTCTCCTGCATGCATCGCGAGGACGAGGCCTGCGCGTGCAGAAAGCCCCGGCCGGGCCTCGCGCTGACGTGGCTGCGGGAACATCCGGGCGTTGCGGCCGCGCGGTCGGTGATGGTCGGGGACGCCGCCTCGGATGTGGCCATGGCGCACAACCTGGCCGAGATCACCGGCGGGTGTACCGCGCTGCTGGTGGGGGACGCGGTGACCGACGTCCGCCCGGACGCGAGGTTCGACTCCCTGGCGGATCTGGCCGCGCACGTAGACAACTGCATGAAGGGGGAGACCCGATGATCATTCGCAGCCGGGCGCCACTGCGCCTCGGAATGGCCGGTGGAGGCACCGACGTGCCCCCGTACACCGACGAGTACGGCGGACGGATCCTGAACGCGACGATCGACAAGTACGCGTATGCGTACGTCGAGCCGATCGAACGGGGAGTCGAGTTCCTCTCGCCGGACCGCGAACGCACGGGCCAGGTGGACATCGCCGAGATGGAGGGCCTGCGCGAGGACTTCGGGCTGCACCTCGCCGTCTACAAGCGGATGATGGCGGAGTTCAACCGAGGTGCCTACGTTCCGATCCGGTTCACCACTCAGGTCGACGCGCCCCCGGGGTCCGGCCTCGGGTCGTCGTCCACGCTGGTGGTCGCGATGGTCCAGGCGGTCGCCGACCTGCTCAACCTCTCGCTCGGCCCCTACGAGGTCGCCCGCCTCGCCTGGGAGATCGAACGGGTCGACCTCGGCCTCTCCGGCGGCTGGCAGGACCAGTACGCGGCGACCTTCGGCGGTTTCAACTACATGGAGTCGCGGCCGACCGGACGCATCGTGGTCAACCCGCTGCGGGTGCGCAGGGAGATCATCGCCGAACTCGAGGCGTCCCTGCTGCTCTACTTCGGCGGCGTCTCGCGCAACTCCTCCGAGGTCATCGCCGAGCAGCAGGGCCACGTGGTCGCCCGCGACGAGCGCGCCCTCGAGGCGACGCATGCGATCCGTGCGGAGGCGGAGCTGATGAAGGACAACCTCCTCGTCGGCGACATCGCCGGGCTGGCCAAGTCGTTGCGCGACGGCTGGGAGGCGAAGAAGAAGCTTGCCTCGCGGATCAGCACTCCCGAGATCGAGCGGGCGTACACGCTGGCCGAGGAGCACGGCATGATCGCCGGCAAGGTGTCCGGGGCGGGCGGCGGCGGCTTCATGATGCTGATCGTCGACCCGGGTCGACGCCTCGAGGTGACCCGCGCACTGGAACAGGGCTGCGGCGGGACCGTGATGACGACCCACTTCACCGAGCGCGGCGCCGAGGTCTGGCGCGTGCCGGGGAGGTAGCCGCCGATGCAGGTCGTGATCCTCGCGGGAGGTCTCGGCACGAGGCTGCAAGGGGCGATTCCGGCCGGCCTGCCGAAGCCGATGGCACCGGTCGGTGGACGGCCGTTCCTCGACCATGTGCTCGATCGAGCGCTCGCCGAGGGGGCCGACGAGTTCCTGCTGCTGACGGGCTACTCCTCGGAGGTCATCAGCGCACACCTCGGCCCGGAGTACCGCGGCACGCCCGTCCGGTACAGCGTGGAGCCGGAGCCGCTCGGCACGGGAGGGGCACTCCGCCACGCGAGCGGGATGCTCGCCGATCACTTCGTCCTCCTGAACGGCGACACGTACACGGAGGTCGCTTTCGGTGCGCTGCTCGCCCAGCTGTCGTTCGGCCCGCTCGCCATGGCACTGACCAGGATGGACGACACCAGCCGCTTCGGCCGGGTGGACGTGCAGGACGGCGTGGTGGTGGGCTTCCGGGAGAAGGGCACGACCGGTCCGGGCGTCATCAACGCCGGGGTGTACGCCTGCCGGCGGGAGCTCGTGGACCTGCTCCCTGCGGGCCGCAAGCTCTCCTTCGAGAACGACCTCATGACCGCGCGGCTCGCCGACCTGCGACCGCGGTTCGTGGTCACGACGCCGGTGTTCTTCGACATCGGCGTGCCGGCCGACTACGCGGCGGCGGACGAGTACTTCGCTGCCGCCGGGCGGGGCACCCGGGGAGCGCCGCAACCGTGAGTCGTCCGATCATCGCGGCCATCGCCGGTACTCTCGGTGACCGAGACGGCGCCTGGCGGCAGAGTCGGCCGTTCTGAACCTGGGGGTGTCGAGTGGAAGTTCCGGAACGCGTTGAGCTCGCTGGCCTGCCTTTCGACCGGACAAGCCTTGCGTCGGCGGCCGACTACATCGTCGAGCTCGCGGCGGCCGGCTCCGGCGGACTCGTCGTGCCGTCCAATGTCGCGACGTCCCGGCACCTGCGGGAGCTCGGCGTGCCTGGCCTGCGGGAGGCGGCCGTCCTCTGGCCGATCGACGGCGTTCCCCTGACCTGGCTGCTGCGGATCGCGGGCATGGGCCGCTTCGAGCGGGTGGCCGGCACGGACCTGATGAACGAGGTGGTGAGCCGCGCGAGCCGTCGTGGAGTGACGGTGGCGATCATCGGTGCCGCGGCGGACCTGGCGGTCGCTCACTACCTCGATCACGGGTTCGCGAACGTCGTCGGCGGTGACCTGCCGTTCGCGCCGGAGGGCAGTGATGTCCTGGTCGATGCGGCGGCGGCCGTCCTGGACGCGAACGACGCCAGGATCACCTTCGTCTGCCTCGGGTTCCCCAAGCAGGAGAGCCTGGGGATCGCCCTCTGCGACCGCTACCCCGACCGGGTCTTCGTCGGGGCGGGTGCTGGCGCGCAGATGAACTCCGGCAGGCTTTCCCGCGCGCCGCGGCTGATGCAGCGCCTCGGGCTCGAATGGGTCTGGCGAATGGGACAACAACCACGGCGCCTGGCGAAGAGGTATCTGCTGCAGGATCTGCCCTGGCTGGCCGGAATGGTGCCGATAGCGCTTCGGCAGCGGTGGACATAGGGCAGGTGCCCGAGCCTGAGCCGCGGGCGGTTTCCGCTGCGACGTGTGGAATTCGGAGCGCCCGCTTGGGCCGGTCTGGCAGACTGGCGCCGATCATGGCCGCCGGGATTGGGGACGCGGCCGGCAGGGGGTTTACATGCTGCTCAGGGATCTGACCCGGGCGTTGTTGCGTCGCTGGTACCTGCTGCTGCTCGGAGTGGCACTCGCCGGCGTCGCCGCGTTCTACGTCTGGGACACGGTCGGCCCGCGCTACAACTCGGTCGGCAGCACGGTCCTGATCCCGCCGAAGAGCTCGATCGAGGGAATCGCTCCCCACGGCCGCGACGGGAACCCCCTGCTGTACCTGGGTGAACTCGGCCAGGCCCGCGACGTGCTGATCAGCGCCCTCTCGAGCGACGCCGTGCAGGAGGACTTCACCGAGCGCTTTCCCGGATCCAGCTACTCGGTGGGCGTGGACCCGCTGTCCAACGGTCCCATCATCGTGCTCTCGGTGAACTCGGCGTCGGCCGCCGAGGCCCTGGAGGGCGTGCGCTTCCTCAGTGCCGAGGTCGACGACCGGTTCAGCGCGGTGCAACGAAGCCTCTCCGTCGAGGCGGACGACGAAATCCGCACCATGGTGCTCACCGAGCCCAGCGCTCCCGTTGCCGACAACAAGTCGCAGGTGCGGCTGGCGCTGGTGGTCGCCGGCGGCGTCCTCCTGATCTGCATCTTCCTCGTGGCGCTGGTCGACGGGCTCGCCGCGGCGTACCGGCGTCGGCGCGCGCTCGGCACGCACGTCGCGAGTCCGGCCGGGGACGACCCCGCGGGAGACGCGCGTGCGGCTGCCTCCGCCGGGGACGCGAGCGAGGTCGAGCCGGCCCCGGTCGACCCGGACGGTGCCCACCCCGCGACGGCGCAGCCGGAGCAGGAGCAGGCCCGACCCGCGCCTGATGCCGCGCAGCCGAGACCGGCGCCGACCCGGCGTCGCCGGCGCGCGTCGAGAAAGGTCGTGGCTCCGCACTCTGCCCCGGACTCCGTCGAGGCACACGGGCCGGCGGACGACGCGTCCGACGCAGGCCGGACCGCTGAGGCGGAACCCACCCTCCCGGTCGAGGGTTCGACGCTGTTCGTGTCGCAGAACTCCTGACCCGGGCCGATGGACCTCGCGCCCCCGACCAGCACCTTCCGCCCCGGCGGATCCGATGCGGTGACGTGGCTGTGCGCCTTCCTCGTGCTCCTGCTCGCCCTGCCGTCGTCCCTGGTCGTCACCCAACTCGGGGGTGTCGGGGCGCCGGCGAACCTCGTCGGACTGGTCGCCTTCCTGTGGTGGTGCTGGCATCACCTGCATCGCACCAGCAGCCTCGATCTCGGGCCCCAACCCGTCCGCTGGGCGGTGTTCGCGCTCCTGACCGCCGTCCTGCTCTCGTACATCTGGGCGATGATGCGCCCCATGCCGGCCGACCAGATCTCACCGGCCGACGGTTCGATGCTCCGGTTGGTGAGCCTGCTCGGGGTCACCCTCGTGGCACACGATGGCATCCGCTCGACCGAGCGCATGCACGTGCTCGTCCGGTTCCTCATCCTCGGTGGTACGGCGATGGCCGCCCTCGCGATGTTCCAGTTCGTCACGGGCCAACTCTGGATCGACCGGATCTCGATCCCGGGCCTGACCCAGAGTGCCGACCTGTCGCTGGACGCCCGTCAGGGGCTTTCCCGCCCGAGCGCCACGGCAACCAGCCCGATCGAGTTCGCGGCCCTGATCAGCATGATCCTGCCGGTGGCCATCATGAACGCGCGCACCCAGATCGGCAGGGGCGTCAGGCATCTGCTCTTTCCGGCGATGATGGTGATCGCCGTCGTCCTCAGCCTCTCGCGCACCGGCATCCTCTGCCTGGTGGTGGGGCTGGTCTTCATCGCCCCCGCGCTGCCCCGGCTGTGGCTCGCCGTGGGTGGCGTGCTGGCAGCGGTGATGGTGGTGGTGATGGGGCTCACCGTGCCCGGCCTGGTCGGGACGGTCAGGGGTCTGTTCGTCAGTTTCGCCGAGGACCCCAGCGTCCAGTCGAGGACCGCCTCCTACGACCTGGCCATGGACTTCTTCCAGCGCAGCCCGTGGCTCGGGAGCGGACTGGGCACGTTCCTGCCCAAGTACTGGATCCTCGACAACATGCTGTTGCAGTTCACCATCGAGGCGGGGATCCTCGGCATCCTGGCGATGCTGGGGCTGTTCGTGACGGCGGTCGTGGTGGTGAGGCGGGCAGGACGGCTGTTTCCCGAAGGCCGTGACCGCGACCTCACCGCGGGGATCATGGGGGGCATCGCGGCCGGCGCGACCTCCTTTGCCTTCTTCGACGCGCTCTCGTTCCCGCAGGCGGCGTGCTGCGTCTTCCTGCTGATCGGGATGAGCGGCGCCTACTGGCGGATCGCGAAGCGTGAGGTGCCCGTCCTGCCCGTCCTCTCCGCCACCGGCCAGCGCCGATCCGTGGCGTAGAGGGCGACCGCGGTCAGGACCACCCCGATCAGGGCCGTGGCGCCGACCGACCGCGTCCGGTCGCCGCTGACCTCTGCGACGGCGGGTTGCTCCGGCTCCAGCCTGAGGAAGGCGCGGGTGGCCGGGTCGACGCCGAACTCGTCCTGCAACTGGGTCAGGTCCGCGGTCAGGCCGGCCACCATGCGGTTGATGTCGGCGGTCACCACGTCGGCGGACTCGCCCACCGCTTCGACGTAGATCACCGGATCGGGGATGGACGTCGTCCACTGTCGTCCCACGTCCAGCAGCCGGATCCGGGTGCCGCTCAGCACCCCCTCACCGTAGAGGGTCGTCTCCGACGACGACGTCTTGGTGGTGGCGGGCTCGCCGTTCGCCCTGAGCACGAGGACGGAGGCGAGGCTGGTGAGTGAGTCGCCCTCGTTGTGCAACGGGTTCACGTCCGTGCGCAGCACTGTCACGACAGTGCGTGCCCAGTACACGGTCACGGCGTTGGCCCGCACCAGCAGGCAGGCCGTCGCGGTGAGCACGAGCCCCAACAGGAGGACGTACCAGCGGCGGACCGCCACCAGGAGCAGCCGGCGGGTGGTCATCGCGGGACCCCCATCACGCCTCCTGGTCCGCGTCCGTCGCACGAGCGGGGGCGCCGCGGCGCAGCCGCGCCGGCAACAGGGAGACCAGATCGGTCCAGATCCCCGGGGTGAGGAGCCGGGTCACCCCGGCGTGGACCAGCACCACGGTCAGACCGGCGACGGCCAGCGTCACCAGGACGGGAGCCCCTGCCAGCAGTCGCATGGCCAGCAGACCCGCGGCGGCGGACGCGGCGGCGGCCGGCAGGACGAGCAGGAACGGGCGCGCCGTCTGGATCGGGCCCTGTTCCAGCAACCTGCCGACGAACACCCACCGACCGATCGCCTCGGCCAGCGCCGTGCCGACGAACGCCATCGCGACCACCACCGCGCCGTGCGGAACGGCGATGAGCATCAGGACGACGGACACGCCGAAGATCGCGACGGCGAAGCCGAGCCAGCGTCCCGGCCGGCCCACGCCGTTGTGCAGGCCGTGGTCGATGTTGGTGCCGAAGGCCAGGGCGGCGGCCACAGCGAGGAACTGGGCGATCTCCGCGCTCAGCATCCACTCGGCGCCGAACAGGAACGGCACCAGGAGGCTCGCGCTGATCGCGATGTACACCATCAGGGGCGTGACGACGGTCTGCGACAGCCCGGTCGCGCGGGCGTGCGCGGCCCGCAGCCGCGCCATCGACGAGTTGGACCGGGCGAAGGCGACGGTGGAGACCGGGAACAGTGCCGACCCGGAGAGGTCGGCGGCCGTCTGGACGAGCCGCTGGGCGATGTTGAAGTAGCCGAGTTCCCGGATGCCGAGCCCGGCCACGATGATGCCCGTCTCCGCCCACCCGCGGAACACGCCGACCAGGCCGTTGCCGACCACCTGCACGCCGAAGCGCATCATGGTCCGGAACTCCGGACGCGAGAAGTCCGCGGTCGGCCGCCAACGGGCGGCGACCCACATCAGCACGGAGGTGATGACCTGGCCGACCATCAGCTGCAGGACGAGTGCCCAGACCCCGAGGCCGGCGAAGGCCGCGACGACCGCGACCACCTGGGCGATCAGCGAGCCACTGACCTCCTGCACGGCGAGCCGGCGGAACTCCATTCGTCGGCGCAGCAGTGCCAGCGGCACGGACGACGCGGCGATCACGAGGATCAGCCCGGCCATCGCCTGGAGAATGGGTGACGCCGCCGGTTCCGCCAGCGCTGCTGCCAGCGGAGGTGCGGAGAGGAAGATCACCCCGCCGAGCGAGACTCCGACGATCAACGAGACCCAGAAGGCCGTGCTGAGGCTGGCCTGATCGACCTCGTCCGCCTGGATGATGTACGTGGCCAGACCCATGTCCGACAGCACGTACGTGAGCGTGACGATGGTCCAGGCGATCGCGATCAGGCCGAAGTCCTCGGGGTGGAGCAGGCGGGTCAGGATCGTGATCGTGATCAGCCCGCCCGCGCGCGCCACCCATTTCTGGGCTGTCATCCACAGCACGCCCCTGGCTGCCTGCCGACCGACGGACTCCTCCCCGGACGGCGTCTGCGGGCTCGTGGGCATCTCGTCACCGACCACTCGGGTGACCTCCTCCGCCCGCTCGTCGCCCGGCTGGCCGCCCGTCACCGACGTCGTCCGAACCTGGCGACCGACACGGACTTCCTCCCCCCGACGACCATCATCCAACGCCCCCCGACCGTTCCCGCGGTCGGGGGGATTCGCCCAATTATCCCCGCATCGGGGACAGGCGTGCTCGTGTTCACCCCGGCCACCGTGCTTTCACGAGCCGTCCTGCGCCGGAGCAGCCACCGGCGGGTGGCCTTCGGGAACGGCCTCGCTGAGGCCTCCGGCGCCGTAGGCCTCGGTGAAGTCGGTCAGCTGCTGCCTGAGTTCCGAGATGTCCCGGTCCCACCAGCGCTCGGCGAGCAGGTGGCTGATCGTCTCCGGGTCGAATCGATAGCGCACCACCCGGGCGGGATTGCCCACGACCACGGCGTACGGTGGGACGTTCTTGTTCACGACCGCCCCGGCCGCCACGACTGCCCCGTCGCCGATCGTGGCGACCTCGGGCATGATGATCGAGTTGTGGCCGAGCCACACGTCGTTGCCGATCTCCAGCGGGATGAACTCGGAGTCCTGGTCGACCACGCCCAGTTTGGGGTTGAAGAAGAACCCGTGCATGGACTTGTGGTGCATGGGATGGTTGTCGGTCGCGGCGAAGGCGGTCATGGCCACCGAGGTGTACCGGCCGATCGTGGTGTTCCTGCCGAAGGCGTACGGCACGAAGCAGCCACCCATGGTGTACAGCCCGACATCGACCCCGTAGTACCTGCGGTAGATCTCGCGCAGGCCCGTGGAGTAGTTCTGTCCGCCCTCGCTGTCGGTGACGTACTTCTGGATCAGGCGGCGGATGGCGCCACGGCTCGACCCGTAACGGTCGACGAGCCATTCATTCATCGACATGAAATCCCCCCTTTCGATGTCCGGCCGACCCGCACTCCCGCCCCGTACTGCACAGTCTCCTGTGCTCAGTGGCGCAAGTACAGGGAGCCGCGGTTCACCCCTGGTCCGCCAGCGAGTGTGCGATCTCCGGCACGGCGCCGGCCAGGTCCGGCTGCAGGTGCAGGTAGGCCGTGGTCTTGCGCTTCTGGTCGATGTCCCGGTACACCCGCTCGACCTGCGCGACGGTGAGGTCGGTGGCCTCCGCGACCGCCTCGATCGGCACGTCGTTGTTCTTGCCGTAGAGGCACAGGTCCATCCGTGCGTAGGGCAGGGAGAAGTAGAACTCCTCCTGTGACTGGGCGAGCGAGTAGGTGTCGGTGGTGGACGGACGGCTCCGGACGGCTTCCGGCACGCCGAGGTACTCGGCCATCGCGTACACCTGTGACTTGTAGAGGTGGGCGATCGGCTTCACGTCCGCCGCGCCGTCGCCGAGCTTCACGAAGAAGCCCTGGTCGTACTCGAGACGGTTCGGGGTGCCGGTGGTGACGTAGTTCAGCAGGTCGGCGTAGTGGTACTCCATCATCTTGCGGACGCGCTGCTTGAAGTTCGTCGCGGCGACCACCCCGAGGTAGGCCTCCGTCGTCAGCCGGTGCCGGCTCTGGTTGCCGTCCGGGTCCTCCACGACGACGGAGTAGATCCGCAGCACGTCGGAGTCGGTCACGCCGGGCAGCACGATCTTCGACTTCCAGCCCGGCCCGTACTCGGGCACGACCTTCCGCACCGCGTCGTCATAGCGGCGGTAGCAGCCCACCGCCTCCAGCGCGGGGGAGATCTCCTCGACGACCGAGTCGAAGCCGAAGGCGTCGGAGATCGACGTGCTCAGCCCGATCGTCTCCGGGGAGGAGGCGCGCTCCGGCATGTGCAGCCCGAACACCCGGTCGCTGCCGAGCGCGCGGACGCACAACCCCGCGGTCACGCTGGAGTCGATGCCACCGGAGAGGGCGACCACGGCGCCCTTGCGTCTGGTCGAGGCCAGGTAGTACCGGAGCCGGTCGCAGATGCGATCGGCCTCGGCCGCCAGGTCGATGGACAGCGATGCGGGCCCGAACTGCCCTGAGGTGGTCATGCTGTTCCCCTTTCGCGGAGGTCGAAGACGTGGACGGGCGCGGGAGGCGGTCCGCCCGGGCCTGCCGGGTTGCCGGCGATGAACTGCTGGTGGAGCAACTGCGTGGACAGCACGGCGAGCATCCGCATGTTGTCGGTGTTGCCGAAGCGCTCGCTGCGCGCCCGCGCCTTCTGGACGAGCCCCGCGACCTGCCTGGGCTCGAACACGCCGGCTGCGAGCAGCGCGGACGGCGACAGCACGTCGTCCAGCCAGTCCGGCGTGCCGCCGGAAAAGAAGCTGGCCGCGTCGGGCGCGCGGTAGGGCTGCTTGGGCCGGCGCAGGATCTCCTCGGGGACAAGGTCGCGGAAGGCGTGCTTGAGGACGAACTTCTCCTCGAGACCGAACAGCTTGTGCCGCGCCGGCAGCGCATTGGCGAAGGCGACGACGTCCGGGTCCAAGAACGGGAACCGACCCTCGACGGAGTTCGCCATGAGCATCCGGTCGCCCTGCGAGGCGAGGATGTAGCCCGGGAGCAGCGTGGTCAGCTCCAGCCACTGCGCGCGGGCCAGCGGATCCCAGGTCGCGGCCTCCGGCGGCATCGCCGTGGCGAGATCGGTCGCGGGTGCCGCGGCCAGCTCTGCCCGCAGGCCCGCCGTGAGCATCGACTGCAGGGCCGAGGTCGTGTTCCAGCGCGGCCGGTGGGACATCGCCGGGTCGGCCAGGTCGAGGTCCATCCCGAAGAAGCTGCGGGCGAACGCCGGCGCCTGGCTGGGGTTCATCGCCATCCAGGGGTACAGCAGTTCGGCTGCTCTGCCGCGGCGGGCGGAGGCGGGATCGCGCGCCCAGAACGCGCGCACCCGGGCCTCCCGGTAGATGTCGTAGCCGCCGAGCACCTCGTCGGCGCCCTCGCCGGTGACGACCACCTTGTGGCCGTTGCGCCGGACAAGCCGGGACAGGAGGAAGAGCGGCGCGGGGGCCGAGCGCAGCAGCGGCGACTCGGCGTGGTACACGACGTCGGGGAAGACCTCGGCGATGTCCCGCGCCGAGACCACGACGTCGTGATGGGTCGTGCCGAGGCGCTGCGCCATCAGCTGCTGGTAGCGGCCCTCGTCGAAGTCGGCGTCCGCGAACCGCAGGGAGAACGTGTCCAGCGGGGCGTCAGTGAAATTACGGATCACCGCCGTGGTCACGGAGGAGTCGATGCCGCCGGACAGGTAGGCGCCGACCGGGACGTCGCTGCGCTCGAACCGTAGCCGGGTCGCCCGGATCAACCGCTCGCGCAGGCCCGCGGCGTTCTCCTCCAGGTCCTGGCCGGGCTCGCACCCCTGCGCCGGGAACTCGGGCTGCCAGTAGGGCCTGGAGGAGAAGCCGGAAGCCGTCCAGGTCGCCACATGGCCGGGCGGCAGTTGCGCGATGCCCACGAACGGCGTTCGCGGGGCGATGGTCGACCAGGCGGTGAACACCTCGCGCAGGCCCGCCGGGTCCAGCTGCCTGGGCACGGCCGGGTCGGCGAAGATGGCCTTCACCTCGGAGGCGAAGCTGAGCCCGTTCGGGGTGAGCCGGTAGTAGAGCGGACGCACTCCGAGCCGGTCGCGCGACAGCACGAGGCGGCGCCGCGTCCGGTCCCACAACGCGATCGCCCACTGGCCGTTGAACCGGTTGAACGCGTCCTCGCCCCACTCCTCGAAGGCGTGGACGATCACCTCCGTGTCGCTGGCGGTGCGGAAGCGGTGACCCCGGTCGCGGAGCTCTTCGGCCAGTTCGAGGTAGTTGAAGATCTCGCCGTTGAACACCACCCAGAGGCTCTCGTCCTCGTTCGCGAGCGGCTGCACGCCCCCGACCGTGTCGATGATCGCGAGCCGGGTCTGACCCAGTACGGCCCCGTGGTCGACGAGGTACCCGCTGCCGTCGGGACCGCGGTGACTCAGCGCGGTCATCATCGCCGCCACCAGCGACGGATCAGGCGTCGCGTCGTTGGTGACGACCCCGCAGATGCCGCACATCAGCCCGGGGTGGTCGCGCCGGCGAGCAGAGCGTTGAGCGCGCCGGGATCGCCGAGGACGGCCGGGTCGAACTGCTCGTCGGACAACGTGACGCCGAACACGTCCTCGATCAGGACGGCGGTCCGCAACGCCCGCAGTTCCGCGTCCTCCCCGAGCGGCTCGGGCAGGCAGGCGTACTCACGCAGGAACGCATCGACCGATACGGTCACGCGACCCCCGCAGCCCGGCCGATCTTCCCGACGACGTAGCGGGTGAGGTTGGCGACACTGCCAAGGTTCTCCGGCACCGTCTCCGAGTCCTCCACGCTGATCCGGTACTTTTCCTCGAGGAATTCGATGAGTTCCAGCACCCCCGTCGAATCGAGTACTCCGTTCTCAAGCAGCGAGTCGGTGTCGGCCGGCATTCGCGACTCGTCTCCGAAGAGATACTCCGAGAGGATGAACTCCCTCAGATCCGCAGCAACCTGCGATTCCATGTTGCCCCCCTGAACATGCTGTGTTGCCCGCATGAGCGTGCTGTGCGCGGTGCCACCACCGGCCGCGCAAGACTACTGTAGTCTGTCGCGTTGTTGGAGGGCCCGGGCGGCAGTCTGATGCATTCCGTTGCTGTGGACGGGTCCGAAGGGGGACTGATGGCTGGCGGAATGGGGGGCGCCAACGTCAGCGACTACCTGCTGACGGCCGGGGCGCCGGACGATGTTGCGGTAATCGATGGCGATCGACGCCATACCTACAGACAATTACGGAATGCCGCCGCGCGGCTCGCGGGCGAGCTCGCCCGGCTCGGCGTTCCGCCGGGGGCGAGCATCGGGATCCTGGCCACGAACTCGTTCTTCTGGGTGGCCGCCTACCTCGCGGCGCTGAAGGTCGGGGTCGCGGTGCCGCTGTCGGACAGGAACACGCCCGGTGACCTCGCCGCCCAGGCCGCGTGGGTCGGCTGTGCCGCCCTGATCTCGGACCGGCGCACGCACCGCCGACTCGGCCCGGCGTTCCCCGGAGTCCCGCTGGTGACCGACGCCGTCCTCGAGGCGGACGGGCCGTCCGCCTGGCCGGACAGCGCGACCGACCCGGCGGCGAACGCGGCCCTGATGTTCACCTCAGGGACGACGTCCCGGCCCAAGGCCGTGCAGGTCACCCATGCGAACCTGCGGGCCAACACAGAGTCGATCGTGGCCTACCTCGACCTGCGTCGCAGCGACCGCATGCTCGTGATCCTGCCGTTCCACTACTGCTTCGGCGCATCGCTGCTGCACACCCACCTCTCCGTCGGCGGCAGCGTCGTGCTCTGCAACACCTTCACGTTCCCCGAGACGGCGGTGGAGGCGATCGCGCGAGAGTCGTGCACGGGGTTCGCCGGCGTGCCGTCCTCCTTCCAGCTGCTGCTGCGGACCAGCAGCTACGCGACCCGGCCGCTGCCGTCCCTGCGGCTGGTCCAGCAGGCCGGTGGCCGCCTCGTTCCGGCCATGATCCGGCAGGTGGCCGCGGCCCAGCCGGCCAGCGAGCTGTTCGTGATGTACGGCCAGACCGAGGCGACCGCGCGACTGTCGTACCTGCCGCCAGCCGTCCTGGAGGCCAAGCTGGGTTCGATCGGCCGGGGCATCCCCGGAGTGGACCTGCGGGTGCTGGACGAAGCCGGACGTCCGGTCCGTCCCGGCGTGTCGGGCGAGATCTGGGCGAGCGGCGCGAACATCTCGCCGGGCTACTTCCGCGATCCGGAGGCGACCGCAGCCAAGTTCCCCGGCGGTGACCTGCGCACGGGTGACCTCGCCACCGTCGACGAGGACGGCTACCTCTTCATCGTCGGCAGGAGCGAGGACTTCATCAAGTCCTGGGGCCACCGGGTCTCGCCGCAGCAGGTCGAGGAGGCCGTGCTGCCGCACCCGAGCGTCGCGGAGGCCGCCGTGGTCGGGCTCCCGGACGCGGACGCGGGCGAGGCCGTCGCGCTCGCCGTCGTCCCTGCGGACGGGACGCCCGTGGACACCGCGGAACTGCTCGCCTTCCTCCGCGGGGTGCTGCCCAAGCACATGGTGCCGACGTCGGTGCACCTGCTGCCCGCGCTGCCGCTGAACGCGAACGGCAAGGTCTCCCGTCCCGAGTTGCGCAGCCTGTTGGCCGCACGCGGCGGCGAGGTAGCGTTGAAGGCCAGTGATTGAGGGGGGAATCATGGGACGACGGCGAGGGCGGCTGCTCGGGGTCGCACTGATGATCTGCGCGGTCGCAGGTGTGACCGGTTGCGCGGCGGGGGATCCGCGGAGGACGTCGGTGGCGCCTCCGACCACGGCGGAACCGGTGTCGTCGACACCGGCAACGACTGCGGCCACGACCGCGGCCGAGGACTTCATCGCGAGAGCTTCGCGGGTACGGGTGTTCTTCGGCCACATGTCGGTGGGTGAGAACATCCTCAGCGGCGTCACGGCGCTCTCCGCCGATCGCGCGGCGGGCGCACCGCAGCTGGTGTCCTTCCCGCTGGGCGGGCCGCTGCCGGAGGTGCCGCAGACCGGAGCGCTTGTCCACACCGGGATCGGCGACAACGGCGACCCGCTCGGCAAGCTGGCGAACTTCGACCGGCTGCTGCGCTCGGGCCTCGGCGACCGCGTCGACGTCGCGGTGCTGAAGTTCTGCTACATCGACATCAACGCCGGCACGGACGTCGACGCGTTGGCGCGGGCGTACCGGACGACGCTCGACACGCTCGAGCGCGACTACCCGCAGGTGACCTTCCTGCACTCGACCGCGCCGCTGATGGCGGCGCCGTCGGGGCTGAAGGACACGGTCAAGTCCTGGCTCGGCAAGGACGACAACGTCGCCAGGGAGCGCTACAGCGCGCTGATCCGGGACGCCTACCCTGCTGACCGGCTGTTCGACATCGCGGCGATCGAGGGCACCGACCCGGACGGCACGCGCCGGCCCGCGCTCTACGCGGGATACACCACCGACGGCGGTCATCTCAACGAGGCCGCCAGCGCGCTCGTGGCGGACGAGTTCCTGCGCCTGATCGCCGACCAGGCGCGGGACTGACCGGCGCGACCGGCGTGGTCCTGCACGGGGTAGGGATCGACGTCGTCGACGTCACCCGGATCTCCTGGCTGCTGGAGGCGCAGGGTGGCCGGTTCGCCACCCGCTGGTTCACGCCGGAGGAGGTGGCGGCCTGCGACAGCGAGCCCGACCGCAGCCGCGCGTTCGCCGAGCGGCTCGCCGCCAAGGAGGCGGTGTGGAAGGCCCTCGGCGTCGGCGGACTGTCCAGCCCGGTGCCGTGGCGCCAGATCGCCGTCCGCTCTGTGGACGCCCCGGTGGTGCTGACCGGCGGGCTGGCCGACGCGGCCGCGGGCCTCGGCCCCATCCACCTCGACTGGGTGTCGGTGGACGGCGTGTCCGTCGCGGTGGCCTTCGTCGAGACGGGCTCAGCGGGCTGACGGACGGGTGCGGAAGAACACCTCGACCGGACCCGACGCCTCGGCGAGGACCGGGTCGGGCAGTCCCGCCCACTCCTGGGACGAGGGCACGCCGTCGGGCCGGCCGAGCTGCGACGCGTGCGCCCCGAGCGCGAACAGCTTGCGGTCGACCAGCGGGTCGGTGCCGACCGCCCACGTGCGTCCGGGCAGGGCGCGGGCGAAAGCGGCGAAGGCAGAGGTCACGCGTCGGCCGCGCTGCAGTGGCCAGGTGTCCCACAGCCAGATCGGGTACTCCAGCAGGGTCGCACCCGGCACCTGCGCGACGGCCCTGCGCGCGGCGCGGCCCACGGCGGCGTGGTCGGGGTGCGACTCCTCCGCGCAGGTCGCGTACAGCTCGTCCGGCCGGAACCGCCGCAGCAACTCGACGAGCCGCGCGGTCAGCCGGTCCTCCGCCGCGCTGACCGTCCCGTCCTCGATCCCCAGCCATTCGACCGCGTCGTCGGCGAGCCCGAGCCGCGAGGCGGCCTTCCGCAACTCCCGCTCCCGGAGCGCGGCCAGCGCCTCCGGCGAGATCGCCGCGCTGGTGTGCGAGTGCCGGCCGTCGGTGACGACGAGCAGCGTGACCGGCGTGCCGAGGTCGCGCTTGCGCAGGATGGTCACGCCACAACCGAGGGTCTCGTCGTCCGGGTGCGGGGCGACGATCAGGGCCGTCCGGGAGGACGTGTCGGCGGTCACGTCTGTGGCACGCTTCACGACCAGATCGTGGAACCAGCTCCGGACAAGGGGCAATGGCACGAATCGTCCTTTCGGGCCGCGCGTGCTGGGCGCGGCCAGCTAGGCTGCTACGACCGGAGTCGTTTGAGGGAGGGGGACCCAGGTGCGACGCTCGGTCTTCGCGTCCGCCCTTCGCGTTGCGCAGCGGTGGCGGGACGCGCATGCCGCGAGCTACCGCGTTCCTCCCGTGGTCCCATTCGGTCACGCTACTGGACGGCCGCCGCGGATCCTCTATCTCTGTCCCGATTCGCCCACGCCCAGCGGCGGCGTCCGGGTGATCTACCGACACGTCGACCTGCTGAACGAGCTGGGGTTCGCCGCCGCCGTCGTGCACAGTCGCAGGGGCTTCCGCGCGCACTGGTTCGACAACACCACCACGGTCGTGGCCGCAGCCGACGTCGTCGCGACCACCGACGACGTCCTGGTGGTCCCTGAGCTCTACGGAGCCCACCTCTCCCGGCTGCAGGACGGGCCGCGGCTCGTCCTGTTCAACCAGGGCGCCTACTACACCTTCTCCGGTCTGCGCGTCGAGGAGGCCGCAGCGTTGCGAAAGGCTCCGGTGGAGGCCATCCTCACGATCTCCGAGGACAGCCTGCAGATGCTCCGGTCGGTGTTCGAGGACACTCCCGTGCACTACGTGCGATCGGTCCTGGACGGGGCGATCTTCCACCCGCCGGACGACGTGAGGGGCCGGCGGCGGATCGCCTACGTGACCACTCGCCGTGACGTGGAGCGGCACCACCTGCTGAGCATGCTCGAGAGCCGCGGCCGCCTCAGCGGCTGGGATCGGGTGGGGGTCGAGGGGCTCTCCGAGCGTCATGTCGCGGAGGCCCTGCGCAGTTCGGCGATCTTCCTCAGCTTCAGTGCGCTGGACGGGTTCGGCCTGCCCCCGGCGGAGGCGATGGCCTGTGGCTGCTACGTGGTCGGGTTCCACGGTCAGGGCGGCAAGGAGTACTTCGACCCGGCCTACTGCCGGACCATCGCCGACGCCGACCTGCTGGCCTTCACCCGGGCCGTCGAGGAGAGCGCGGCGGCGTACGATCGCGACCCCGAACAGTTCAGCGCAGCCGGCTGGCAGGCGTCCCGGACCGTCCTCGAGCGCTACCACCTGGCCGGGCTCCGCGAGGACCTGCTGGCCTTCTACGCGACGCTCGGGCTCGAACCGGTCGGCGGCCGGCGGGACTCGGGGACCTCTGACCGCGGCCTCCGGTTCACGGGGTGGCGAGGCTGACCTTCCACTTCCGCCCACGGAGTTCCGCCGCGTGCCGCCGGCCCGCGTCCGACGGTGCGGCGTTCGAGCCGTCCAGCACGAGTTCGAAGCCGGGGGTGCGCCAGCCGGCCACCTCGGCGAGCACCCGGTCGACCGCGGCCTGGTCCAGAGCGTTGTCGCCCAGCCGGATGGTCTGCAGCGACCGGCAGTCCGTGAGGGTGATCGCCGTGAGCCGGTTCCTGGTCAGGTCGAGCGTCCCCCAGCCGCCCTCGTAGGTCCACTGACCGGTCAGGTCGGCGGTCGTGTAGCCGTTGTCCGCCGCCAGCACCGAGTGGGCGTACCCCGGCGTCGGGAACACATCGGACTGGCCGCAGTTCCAGGTCCACAACTCCTCGCAGACGGGCAGCATCGCGGCCTCGGGGTGGCCGGTCACCACCTGGTCGCGAACGCAGAAGTGGTACAGCTGGGCGAGGGGTTTCGTGAGCGGCGCGAACTCGAGGCTTCCGGCCTCCTGGCCGGCGGCCCGCAGATCCCGCAGGCTCCCTGCGACCGGGTTGAGGTCGAGGCTGCGCAGCCGGTTCTCCTCGAGGCAGAGCCGGATCACCGAGGCGCACCCGGTCAGGTCGATCGCCTCCACCTTCGCGCGGTAGCACTCGACGTGCTCGAGCTGGGCCAGGCCGGCGAAGTCCAGGGTGCCGCCCAACTCGGTCCGACCCGCGAGGAAGCGGCGGAGATTCACGAGCAGGCTCAGCCCGGCCACCTCCGCCACGGCGTCGGGTGCCTTGTCCCAGGTGGCTTCGAGGCTGTAGCGGCCTGCGTCGTCCTCGGCGCTGAACCCCAGGTTCAGGGTGAGCACATCGGCGAACTCGGTGAACATGGCCACCGTGCGAGCGCCGGCGGAGCCGAAGGTGATCGTCGGGCTCGTCCCTCGGGCCAGTTCCGCGCCGGACCCGTCCTGCCAGACCACCTCCGCCGACGATCCGGTGGCGAGCTCGACGACCGGACTGAAGGTCGCTCCGGTCGTGCTGAACCGTACGGCGCCGGGAGCAGCCGCCCCCTCTCCCGCGGGGCTGGCGTCCGCCGTGGTCGGCGCCGGCGCGCAACCCACGAGACCGAGCGGGGCCGCGGCGGCCAGCGTTCCCGCGATCAGGAGGGCACGCCGGGACAGAGCGGGTGAGGGCTCCGGAGCAGGCACGGGACGCATTCACCGATGGTAGTCGGCCGCCGCGCCGGGCCGAAGGGCCCCGCGTCCCCGGCAGCTCACTCGCTCCGTGCCTGGTGTTCTCCACCGGACGATCCCCCCGGGTAGCCGAAGGGGGACTCGAAGGCGTTCGCGTCGCGGCGGCAGTGGTCGCGACCTCACCCCGCGAACCCCTGCACCGGCAGTCCGCTCACCCCCGGCCGGACGCTGTACAGCGACCCGGCCTCCGGCTCGGCATCCTCGGGCAGGTCCTCGCGGGACGTGGTGATGAAGAGCGTGCCGAGGTCGGCGCCGCCGAAGCAGCAGGCGGTCACGCGGCTCGGTGGGAGCTCCACGACCTCGCTGAGGGTGCCGTTCGGGTCGTAGCGATGCACCTGGCCACCGCCGTAGCGGGCCGTCCACACCCCACCGTCGACGTCGACGCACAGGCCGTCCGGCGCGCCGACGCCGCCACGGACGAACACCCGGCGGTTGGTCGGACCCTCCAGCGGGTCGTAGTCGAAGGCCCAGGTGGTGCCGCCGCCGGAGTCGTTGAGGTACATGGTGCGGCCGTCCGGGCTCCAGCCCAGCCCGTTGCTGATGTTCAGCCCTTCCACCACGGCGGACGGGCGCAGCGAGCCGGCGTCGAGCCGGTACAGCGTCCCCGCGCCGTCGGCGAATCCGTAGGCCAGGGTGCCGATCCAGAACCCGCCGTCCGGGTCGCAGCCCCCCTCGTTGCAGCGCATGCCCGGATCGGCGTCGACGCGGGCGAAACCGGTGAGGTCGGACAGGTCGTCGAGGTTGCTGATCGCCAGGTCGTGCTCCCTCGCCACGACTGCCCCGCCCCCGAGGCGCGGCCGGATCACCGCGGCGATCGCCGAGCCGACCGGCGTCCGCACCACCCGGTCGCCGGCCAGGGTCAGCACGTCACCGGCGAACATGTCCACGAAGCGCAGCTGCTGCCAGCGGTCCCACCACACCGGCCCCTCGCCATGGAAGCAGACCCGGTCGGTGAGACGTTCGGCGCGCATGGGCGACATCGTCCGTGCCAGTGCGGGCAGGCGTCAATGTCTCGACCCTTCGACAGGCTCAGGGCAGGCCAAGCTCGACCAGCGGTGAGGGGGCGCCGGCCTCGCCGCCGTCAACGTCCATCCCTTGGGCGGGGGCACCCCGGAGGTGAACCTGCCCGGAACAACCGATACGGTTGGACCGTATGCGCCGGGGCGTCGGAGCTGCTCCGCCGACGCCGTGGGAGTCAGCGCCGACGCCGCTCGGGACCCGCACCGGCCAACACCGGAGCCCATTGAAGGAGACTCAACGTCACGATGACCGACCACAAGTTCGTCTATGAATTCAGCGAGGGCGACGCCTCGATGCGCAACCTGCTGGGTGGCAAGGGTGCCAACCTGGCCGAGATGACCGGGCTCGGCATGCCGGTCCCGCAGGGCTTCACCATCACCACCGAGGCGTGTACCCAGTACTACGCCGACGGTGAGGTCATCAACGACAGCATCCAGGCCGAGATCCTGGAGTACGTCGGCAAGCTCGAGGCGATGACCGGCAAGAAGTTCGGCGACCCGGGCAACCCGCTGCTGGTGTCGGTGCGCTCGGGCTCGCGCGCCTCCATGCCCGGCATGATGGACACCATCCTCAACCTCGGCATGAACGACACCGTGGTCGAGGCCTTCGCCGAGAAGACCGGCAACCCGCGCTTCGCCTACGACTCCTACCGCCGGTTCATCCAGATGTACTCCGACGTCGTCATGGAGGTCGGCAAGTCCTACTTCGAGAAGCTCATCGACGAGATGAAGGAGTCCCGCGGCGTCAAGCTCGACACCGAGCTCACCGCGGACGACCTGAAGGAGCTCGCCGGCGAGTTCAAGGCGCAGTACAAGGAGAAGATCGGCTCCGACTTCCCGGCCGACCCGGTCGAGCAGCTGTTCGGCGCGATCAAGGCCGTGTTCCGCTCCTGGGACAACCCGCGAGCCGTGTACTACCGGCGCATGAACGACATCCCGTCCGACTGGGGCACCGCGGTCAACGTCCAGTCGATGGTGTTCGGCAACATGGGCAACACCTCCGGCACCGGCGTGGCGTTCTCCCGCAACCCGGCCACCGGCGAGTCCGGCCTGTTCGGTGAGTTCCTGATGAACGCCCAGGGCGAGGACGTCGTCGCCGGCATCCGCACCCCGGAGACCATCGACCAGCTCCGCGACGAGAACCCGGCCGTCTACGACCAGTTCGCCGAGATCGTGAGCCGGCTCGAGAACCACTACGCCGACATGCAGGACATGGAGTTCACCATCGAAGAGGGCAAGCTCTTCATGCTCCAGACCCGCAACGGCAAGCGCACCGCCGCCGCGGCGTTCAAGATCGCCTGCGACCTGGTCGACGAGGGCAAGATCACGCCGGAGAAGGCCGTGGCGATGATCGACCCGAAGCAGATCGACGCGCTGCTGCACCCGCAGTTCGACGCGGCGAAGCTGAAGGCCGCCGCCGTGATCGGCAAGGGCCTGCCGGCGTCCCCGGGCGCCGCGACCGGCCGCGTGTCGTTCACCGCCGAGGACGCCGCCGCGCGCGGCAAGGCCGGCGAAGCGGTCATCCTCGTCCGGCTGGAGACCACCCCCGAGGACATCGAGGGCATGCACTACGCCAAGGGCATCCTCACGGCGCGCGGTGGCATGACCTCGCACGCGGCCGTGGTCGCCCGCGGCATGGGCACCTGCTGCGTCTCCGGCCTGGGCGACATCACCTTCGGCGCGGACGGCAAGTCCTTCAGCCTCGGCGGCAGGACCTTCACCGAGAACGACTGGATCTCCCTCGACGGCTCCACCGGCAACGTGTACGGCGAGGAGATCGACACCGTTCCCGCGGAGATCGGCGGCTACTTCGGCCGGATCATGGAGTGGGCGGACGCCGTCCGCACCATGAAGGTCCGCACCAACGCCGACACCCCGGCCGACGCCCGCCAGGCGCGCGAGTTCGGGGCCGAGGGCATCGGCCTGTGCCGCACCGAGCACATGTTCTTCGAGGCGGACCGGATCGCGGCCATCCGCGAGATGATCGTCTCCAAGACCGTCGAGCAGCGCGAGGCCGCCCTGGCCAAGCTCCTGCCGATGCAGCGGGGCGACTTCGAAGGCATCTACGAGGCCATGGAGGGTCTGCCGGTCACCGTCCGGCTGCTCGACCCGCCGCTGCACGAGTTCCTGCCGACCGACGAGGACGACATCGCCGCGCTGGCCGCGGAGATGAAGCTCGAGGTCGCGGAGCTGAAGAACATCATCGCGTCGCTGCACGAGTTCAACCCGATGATGGGCCACCGGGGCTGCCGCCTCGACGTGACCTACCCCGAGATCGGCGCCATGCAGACCCGGGCGATCATCGAGGCCGCGATCAACGTGCAGAAGCGCCACCCGGAGTGGAAGCTCGTGCCCGAGATCATGATCCCGCTGGTGGGCGAGGTGAAGGAGTTGGCGTTCGTCAAGAAGATCGTCACCGACACCGCCGACGCGATCATCGCCGAGGCCGGCGTCGACCTGGAGTACCTGGTCGGCACCATGATCGAGATCCCGCGCGCGGCCATCACCGCGGACGAGATCGCGAAGGAGGCGCAGTTCTTCTCCTTCGGCACCAACGACCTCACCCAGATGACGTTCGGCTTCAGCCGTGACGACGCCGGGAAGTTCCTGGATGCCTACTACGAGAAGAAGATCTACGAGAACGATCCCTTCGCCCGGCTCGACCAGGTCGGCGTCGGCAAGCTCGTCAAGACGGCCGTGGAGCTCGGCAAGTCCACCCGTCCCGACATCAAGCTGGGCATCTGTGGCGAGCACGGTGGCGACCCGTCGTCCATCGAGTTCTGCCAGCAGGTGGGTCTGAACTACGTGTCCTGCTCGCCGTTCCGGGTGCCGATCGCGCGCCTGGCCGCCGCGCAGTCCGCGCTGAAGGCGAAGTAAGTCGGTTCGACACCAGGGGCCCGGTCGCGAGACCGGGCCCCTGGCGCGTTCCCGGTCGCGGGCCGCGCGGGCTTCGGGTCGACGGCTGCGGACGAGGAAAGGCTGAGGGCCCGACGACTGGTCGCCGGGCCCTCAATCAGGACTGTGGCAGCGTCCGCTCAGGTGGCGGGAATGCCATTTTGTCCCCCGATAGTCCGGCTAGCTATTCCGGACGGGCCGCCTGTTCCCCCCCGAGAAGTGCGGCCGCTCCCCACGATAGCCACTCCACCCGGGGAAATCCAGTGGGTACGTCCCATCACGGGTGACACGCGGTCGGAGACGGCGTGGGCACTTCGGCGGTGCCGGCCGGTGGGTGAGGATGGCAGACGTGGACAGACGAGGATTCCTGCTGGCAACCACTGCTGTGCTGGCCGCCGGCTGCGCCCGGGTGCCGCCGCCAGGAGCGGCGACCACCCCGCAGGCCACCGCCGCGGCGGTCCCGCCCGTGGAGGTGGGCAGCGACGGCAGCCCGGCCGGGGTGGTGATCACCCAACTGCTGACCGGTGCCGCGACGGCCAGGGGACGCAGTGCCGCCTCCGCCGATGCGGGCGCCGACTGGAAGGCCGCCCTCGACCACGGGGATCTCGTCGCGCTGCCCGGCTACGCGGGCACGCTGTGGTCCGCGCTGAGCACGTCGGACGAGCCGCCGGCCGCCGACGCCCTGCTGGGCGAACTGGCTGATCTCGTAGGACCGGAGCTGGGCGTGCTGTCCATGCCCCATGTGGACGGCGGGCTGGTCTGGCTGGTCACGAAGGAGACCGCCGCGTCCGGGATCGCCAGCCTGAGCCGCGTCCGCGACTGGTCGAAGGGGAAGGTGGCCGCCGTGCCGGAACTCGCGATCTCCCGTGGCGACGGCGCTCCCGGGCTGAAGACGGTCTACGGCGCGCAGTTCCGGTTCACCGAGGTGCAGGACCCGGTGGCGCGGGCTGCGCGGCTGACCAGCGGGAAGGCGGCCGTCGCGGCGTTCCAGGGGACGGAGTACACCGGTGCGTCCGGGCTGGTCGCGCTGGTCGACACCGAGAAGCTCGCGGCGCCCGACCCGGCCGTCGTGCTCGTGAACAGCGCCTTCGCCGACGCGGAGCCCGATGCCGTGCTGGCCATGAACGACGTCGCCCAGGCACTCACCACGGACGCCCTGATCGAGCTGCAGGCCCAGGTGGCCGCCGGCGGCACGGTGGCGGACGTGGCCCAGCGGTGGCTGGTCGGGCAGGGGCTGGCTGGGTAGCCCTTCGTGACGGCTTGCTCGTTCCTCGCAAGCCTCCTCAGGGAGCGGATCCTCCGAAATCGCTCGTCGAGTTCAGCCTGCCCTGAGCTTGCCGAAGGGTCGAGACGCGCTCGATCGATGGATCCGGGCTCAGTAACCCTCGGACGTCCCACCGGCGAGCACGGCGGCCGTGCCGGAGAGGCCCAGGCGGGTGGCGCCGGCCTCGACCATCGCCACGGCCGTCGCCCAGTCGCGGATGCCGCCGGACGCCTTCACGCCCAGGCGGCCACCGACGGTCTGGGCCATCAGCTCCACGGCGTGGACGGAGGCGCCGCCGGCCGGGTGGTAGCCGGTGGAGGTCTTCACGAAGTCGGCCCCGGCAGCCTCGGCGGCCCGGCAGGCCGCGACGATCTCGTCGTCGGTCAGCGCGGCGGCCTCGATGATCACCTTCAGCACCTTCGGTGCCGGCACCGCGGCCCGCACGGCGGCGATCTCGGCCTGCGTGAGCTCCGGACGCCCGGCCTTGAGCAGGCCGAGGTCGATCACCATGTCCACTTCGTCCGCCCCCCGGACTACCGACTCGGCAGCCTCGGCGGCCTTCGTCTCGGGCGTGTGCTTGCCGGAAGGGAAGCCGCACACCGTGGCGATCTTCAGCCGTCCCACCTCGGCGGTCACCGGCAGCATGGACGGGGACACGCAGATCGAGTAGGTGCCGAGCCGCACAGCCTCGGCGGCGAGGGCCTCGACGTCCGCGGTCGTGGCCGTGGGGGAGAGCAGGGTGTGGTCGACGTAGCGGGCCAGTTGCTCAGGAGTCAGGTTCACGCCTGAGAACCTACCCCTTCTCGGCGAAGGGGGCGGCAGGAGGGGCGAGAGTGGGGAACCTGAGTGTCACCGGCGATGCATGAGCAGGCGCAGGGCGACGAAGCGCAGCAGGGTGGCGGCCGCGTTCGCCACGATGAGGACGACGACCTCGGTCAGGTGGCCCGCGCCGGGACGGAGGGCGTCGAGCAGCCACAGCGAGCCGCTGGCCAGGCCCAGCGCGGCGGCGAAGGCCGCCAGGCCGCCCAGGTGGTGCCTGAGGGCTCCCTCCCGTCCGCTGATGCCGAAGGTGAGCCGCCGGTTGGCCGCGGTGTTGGCCACGGCGGTCGCCAGCAGCGCGATCAGGTTCGCGGCCTGGGCGCCGAGGGGACGCAGCAGCAGGTAGAGCCCGATGTAGGCGAACGTGCTGACCACCCCGATGGCGGCGAACCGCAGGAGCTGGCCGGGGAGCTGGCTGGGGGTCTCGACAGGCTCGACCAGCGGTTGGGGCTCGACCAGCGGTTGGGGCTCGACCGGCGGGTGGGGCTCGACCGGCGGTTGGGGCCCGACCAGGGGTTGGGCCGGCGTCCGGGCCGGACGGCCCCGGGGCCGCAGCAGGCGCCAGATCCCGCGCAGGTCCTCCGCGGCGGTGGCGACGATGTCGACGGTGCTGCCGGGGTCGTCCGTCCAGTCCACCGGCACCTCGTGGATCCGCAGGCCCGCCCGCTGGGCCAGCACGAGCAGCTCGGTGTCGAAGAACCAGTTGTCGTCCTCGACCAGGGGCAGCAGGCGCTGGGCGACCTCCCGCCGCACGGCCTTGAACCCGCACTGGGCGTCGGAGAAGCCGGCCCGGAGCAGCGTGCGCAGCAGCAGGTTGTAGCTGCGCGAGATGAACTCCCGCTTCGGCCCGCGCACGACGCGCGACCCGCGGCCCAGCCGGGTGCCGATCGCCACGTCGGAATGCCCGGAGACCAGGGGAGCCACCAGCGGCAGCAGCGCGTTCAGGTCCGTGGACAGGTCGACGTCCATGTACGCCACCACGTCGGCCTCCGCGTCCAGCCAGACCCGGCGCAGCGCGCGGCCGCGTCCCTTCGCGTCGAGGTGGACGGCGGAGACGCGCTCGTGGCGCGCGGCCAGGCGCTGCGCGATCTGCCAGGTGCCGTCGGTGGACGCGTTGTCCGCGACCACGATGCGGTACTCGAACGGGAACCCGCTGGCGAGGTAGGCCTCCAGCCGCACCACGGACGCGGCCAGGTCGATCGCTTCGTTGTAGACCGGGATGACGATGTCGACGGTGGCGGTCCGGGTGGGGGTGGCGGCCGGTGCCGGGAGGGCCAGGGCGCTCATGGCGACCTCACTCCGCCGTCAGGTCGTACACGGTGGCGCTGCCGACGGTCGTCGCGGTGTAGTTCTCCTGCACCCAGGCCACGATCTCGCCGGCGCTGGAGGACCCGCCGTTCTGCCGACCGCCGAGCGAGCCGCCGACGAAGTAGTGGATCCGGCCGTCGGCCACGTACTGCTGGAACTGCGCCAGCGTGGGCGACGGGTCGGAGCCGTTGAAGCCGCCGATCGCCATCACCGCGTCCCCGGTCGCGAGCTGGTAGCTCGCCGCGTTCTGGGAACCGACCGTCGCCGCGACCCAGGTGTAGCCGGACGCACCCTGGCCGAGCAGGGCGACCAACTCGGCGGACGCGCGCGAGCCGTTCAGCAGCCCGCCCATGCCGGCGCCCTCGCCCCCGCCGGTCTGGCCGGGACCACCTTGGCCGGTGCTGCCCGGACGGGTGCCTCCCGGCGCTCCGGTGGGGCCCTGGCCGCCGCGGCCGCCGCCGCGCCCGGAGCCGAGACCGCTCACCGGACCGGCGGTCACGATCGAGCCGGTGTGGGCCGTCGCGGCGGTGTTGATCGAGTACGCGTACGGACCCGCGAGCCCGCCGACGACCGCGCCGCCGAGCACGACGGTGGCCAGCGCCTTCGGCAGCGCGTGCACCCAGACCAGGGCGAGGCCGCTGCTCGTGCCGAGCGCGAACACCGTCCAGCCGAGCGCGGTGTACCAGCCACCGGCCTGTTGCAGCAGCACCAGTGCCCACAGGCCGGTGCCGGCGCTGGCCGCGGCGAGCACGAGCCGGGCGGCCAGCCGGTCGCGGTGTGCCCACAGGGCCGCGCCGCCCAGCGCGACCGTGCCGCCGATCGCCGGCGCCAGGGCCACGGTGTAGTAGTCGTGGTAGATGCCGGCCATGAAGCTGAACACGGCCGCGGTGACCACCAGCCAGCCCAGCCAGACCACGAGTCCGCCGGCGAGGGCCTGGGCGGGGGTCTGCCGTCCGTCGCCGGACGCCGTCGCTTCCGTCCGCCGGCAGGCGAACGCCACCCAGAGCCCGGCCAGGCCGAGCAGCAGCGCGGCCGGGATCAGCCAGGACACCATGCCCCCGGAGACGCCCTCGAACATCCGCAGGATGCCGGTGGAGCCCCAGCGTCCGCCGCCGACCGAGCCGACCTCGTCACCGGTGATCCGGCCGAGGCCGTTGTAGCTGATGACGAGTTCGAGCAGCGAGTTGGACTGTGAACCGCCGATGTAGGGCCGCAGCGATGCCGGGGTCAATTCGACCACCGCGAGGTACCAGCCGAACGACGCCACCATCGTGGCGAAGGCGACCAGGAGATCGACCAGCCGCTTCTTCCACGAGGCGGGTGCGGCGATCCAGTAGGCCACCACCAGCGCAGGCAGGACCAGGAAGGCCTGCAGCATCTTGGTGAGGAACCCGAGGCCGATCGCCACCCCGGCCAGCGCCAGCCAGCCGCGGGAGGCATGCTCGCTCGCCCGGACCGTGCAGTAGGCGGCCAGCACCATGGTGAAGACCAGCAGCGCGTCCGGGTTGTTGAACCGGAACATCAGTGTCGCCACCGGAGTGAGAGCGAACACCGCGGC
>NZ_JARKPQ010000226.1 GCF_029975155.1 Propionicimonas sp.
GGCATCAAGGGCTCGCTGAAGGGCGTCGTGAAGTTAACGGAAAGGGGACGGGCCCTTTTCCGTTCAGCTGAACGTAACAGGACCCGTCCCCTTTCCGTTCCCTGAACCCGCCCCGTCCCCTTTTCGTTCAGCCGCCGAGCAGTTCGCTGAAGTCGGTCACCTCGAAGTCGTCGTCGCGCTTCGCCGGGGTCGCGGCGAGGACGAGGCGGGCGAACTCCTCGGCAGCACGTGCGATCCGGCGATCGAGCTTGCCACCGGAGGTTCCCCAGTCCTTGGTGGCCGCGAACACGGCGTGCGGGGCGACCAGCGCCTTCAGGTAGAAGAACAGCGGCAGCATCGCGTGGTCGATCGCCAGCGAGTGCCGGGCGGTACCGCCGGTCGCAGCCAGCAGCACCGGGCGTCCCTTCATCACACCCTCGTCGAGGCCGTCGAAGAACAGCTTGAACAACCCCGAGTACGAGCCGTTGAACACCGGTGTGACCGCGATCACCCCATCCGCCGCGCACACCGCGTCGAACGCCTCCCGCAGCCGCGCGGACGGGACGCGGGTCGCCAGCTGGTTGGCCAGGTCCGCCGCCAGCGTGCGCAGCTCGATGTGCGTCACCTCCGTCAGCGCGCCCGCCTTCACCAGCTCCGCGGTCGCCGCCTCACCCAGCCGCTCGCCCAGCATCCGGCTCGAGGACGGGACGCTGGTGCCGGCGGTGACCACCACGATGCTGGTCATCGGTCGCTCCCTGCCGACGGGGTCTCGACGAGCTCGACCAGCGATTGATCCGACTCCGGGTAGGGAGAACGCCCGGTGACATCGTCGAGAAGGACCGCCGCCCTTCGTGACGCGGAGCCCTTCGCACGCTCAGGGCTCCGCTCCTCAGGGACCGTTTCCGAGCCAGCGTCACGAACGGCGGCGTCGCGCGCGGCGACCAGGCTCGCGTGCGTCGGCGCGTCCGGGATGTGCGCGGGGCGGCCTTCGGCGTAGCCCTTGCGGAGGTCCGGCAGGATCTCGCCGAGCAGGTCCAGCTGTTCGAGCACGGTCTTCAGCGGCAGGCCGGCGTGGTCGACCAGGAACAGCTGGCGCTGGTAGTGACCCACCTCGTCGGTGAACGACAGGGTGCGCTCCAGCACCTGCTGCGGCGAACCCACGATCAGCGGGGTCTCGGCCATGAACTCCTCCAGGCTCGGCCCGTAGCCGTAGACCGGGGCCACGTCGAAGTACGGCCGGAACTCGTTGATCGCGTCCTGGCTGTTCTTCCGCATGAAGAACTGTCCGCCCAGTCCGACGATGGCGGTGTCGGCCGGCCCATGGCCGTGGTGCTCGAAGCGGCGCCGGTACAGGTCCACCATGCGCTTGGTGTGGGCCATGTTCCAGAAGATGTTGTTGTGGAAGAAGCCGTCGCCGTAGTAGGCGGCCTGTTCGGCGATCTCCGGGGAGCGGATCGAGCCGTGCCACACGAACGGCGGCACCCCGTCCAGCGGCTGCGGCGCGAGCGTGAAGCCCTGCAGCGGCGTGCGGAACTTCCCCTCCCAGTTCACGATCTCCTCGCGCCACAGCTTGCGCAGCAGGGCGTAGTTCTCGATCGCGAGGCTGATGCCGTCCCGGATGTCGCGGCCGAACCACGGGTAGACCGGGCCGGTGTTGCCCCGTCCCATCATCAGGTCGACCCGGCCCTCGGACAGGTGCTGCAGCACCGAGTAGTCCTCGGCGATCTTCACCGGGTCGTTG
>NZ_JARKPQ010000234.1 GCF_029975155.1 Propionicimonas sp.
CGGCGTGAGCAGGAGGCCTTCGACCGCTCCCGTCCGCGCCTGACCGCACACCTCACCGGGATCGAGACCCTGCCCTACGGAGTGCCCGACCCCGAGGCCTGACCCCCAGCACCCGGGGACAGGTCCCATTCCCGTTCACCCGGACTGAACGACAACGGGACCTGTCCCCGTCCCTTCACCTACGTAGTTGAACCACCAACTTTGCTGCCCCTGCAAAGTTGCAGTACTGTAAACATGCGCCGCTGCAGAGCGGCGTTCGTCATGTTTGTAGGAGGAGATGTGGCAGCAGCCACCATCGAGCGCACGGCTCCGATAGAGAACACCCAGCCGATCATGAACCATCGGCAGATCATGTTCGTGATGTACGGCCTGATGGCCGGCATGTTCCTGAGCGCGCTGGACCAGACCATCGTGGGCACCGCGATCCGGACGATCGGCGACGACCTGCACGGGCTCGACCAGCAGGCATGGGTGACCACCGCCTACCTGATCGCGGCCACCGTCACCACCCCGCTGTACGGCAAGCTGTCCGACCTGTTCGGACGACGTCCGCTGTTCATCATCAGCATCAGCATCTTCGTGGTGGGTTCGTTCCTGTCCAGCTTCTCCACCTCCATGCTGATGCTGGCCGGGTTCCGGGCGTTCCAGGGCCTCGGCGCCGGCGGCCTGATGTCCCTGCCGCTGGCGATCATCGGCGACATGCTCGCCCCGCGGGAGCGGGCCAAGTACCAGGGCTTCTTCCTGGCCACGTTCGGCGTGGCGTCCGTGATCGGCCCGCTCGTCGGTGGCCTGTTCGCCGGCACCGACACCATCCTGTGGATCTCCGGCTGGCGCTGGGTGTTCCTCGTCAACGTCCCGGTCGGCATCATCGCGCTGCTGATGGTGATCGCGTTCCTGCACCTGCCGCACATCCCGCACGCCAAGCCGCACATCGACTGGTGGGGCGCGGGTCTGGTCGTCGCCACGCTGGCTCCGCTGCTGCTGGTCGCCGAGCAGGGACGCGAATGGGGCTGGACGTCGGCGGCGTCCATCGCCTGCTACGCGATCGGCGCGGCGGCACTCACCGGCTTCATCCTCGTCGAGCGGGCCATGGGCGCGAGCGCCATCATCCCGCTGCGGCTGTTCAAGAACACCGCGTTCTTCACCGCGACCGTGCTCAGCATCCTGGTCGGCTTCGGCATGTTCGGTGCCATGCTGACCCTGCCGCTGTACCTTCAGATCGTGCTGGGCTACAGCCCGACGCAGTCCGGCTTCGCCACCCTGCCGATGATGGCCGGCGTCATGGCGGCGTCCATCGGCACCGGCCAGATCGTCGCGCGGACCGGCAAGTACTCCGCATTCCCCAAGACCGGCACCGCCACCACCGCGCTCGGCTTCGGAATCCTCGTCTTCATGACCCCGGACAAGCCGTTCTGGTTCCTGGCCATCGCGATGGTCGTCATCGGGCTCGGCCTGGGCCAGCTCATGCAGACGCTGACCATGGCCGTGCAGGCGTCGGCCGAGGCCCAGGACATCGGCGTGGCCACCAGTTCGGCCACGTTCTTCCGCCAGATCGGCGGCACGCTCGGCACCGCGATCATGCTCTCGCTGCTGTTCAGCATCCTGCCGACCAACATCAGCAACTCGCTGACGGACGAGAAGACGACCTGGCATGCCCTGGACGCCGCGCTCGACCCGGCCGTGGCCGACGACCCGGCCAACGCCGCGATCATGACCAAGATGTGGACGCCGATCACCGACAAGATCAAGGACAAGGTCGACGACCAGCTCGCCGACGCCACCACGCAGGTCAAGGACGGGGTGAAGACCGCGGTCCGGGCGAAGGTCACCGAGGCGGTCTCGGCGAGGGCTGCCGAGGGCACCGGCAAGATCGGGGACGGGATCTCCGCGCTCGGCTCGGGGCTGGACAAGCTCGCGTCCGGCACCGGCCAATTCGTGGACGGCGTGGGCCAGATCGGGGCTGGGGCCCAGCAACTGGCCGGCGGCCTCACGAAGCTCAGCGCCGCGGAGAAGACCGCGGCGAAGAATGCCGAGCAGGCCACCAGGGACTTCGGCAGCCTCAGCGCGGCGATGACCGCGATGGGCACCGACCAGCAGGCCTGCGCGGACGGCGATTCCGCCGCCTGCGACAAGCTCTCCGACGACCAGTCGACGGTGAGCGCCGCCATGAAGGGCCTCGGTACCAGCGTCTACACGACCAGCGGCTACCTCAACGGCGCCGCCGGCAAGCCCGGGCTGGCGTCCGGACTTGCCCAGGTGGCGACCGGTGCCCACAAGCTGGCGGACGGCGCGACCACCGCTGCCCGGAAGGGCAGTGCGATCCCGACCGGAGCCGCCGCCGCGGCGTCCGGCACCGAGAAGCTGGCCAGCGGCGCCAAGCAGCTGTCGAAGGTCGACGCGATCATCGACAAGGCCGTGAAGAAGGCGCTGCCCAAAGCGTACGAGAAGGCACTGCAGAAGGTCGCGTTCGAGCGCAATCTGAGCGTCAAGGACGGCAAGCTCGCCGTGGACTGGTCCGACCCGGTGCAGCGGTGGGCGATGGTCGACACGCTCGCCCCCACGCTGGTCGACGCGATCAAGACCGGGGACAACGAGGACAGCAACGTGCAGACAGACAACAGCACGAGCGACACCTCGTTCCTCACCGGTGCCGACCCGCGGCTCACCCAGCCGTTCATGACCGGCTTCAACTCCTCGGTGGTCACCATCTACTGGGTCGGGCTGGCTGTCATGATGGTCGCGTTCGTGATCACCCTGTTCTTCACGGTGCCGCCGCTGCGCACGCGGTCGGCGCTGCAGGAGAAGTCCGACGCGGCTCTGGAGGCGCTGGGATGACGACCGAGGCGATGGCCGACCAAAGCTGCGGGCTGCGCGAGCGGAAGAAGCTCGCCACCCGCGGCGCCATCCACGCTGCCGCGCTGCGGCTGGTCAGCGAACGCGGGCTGGACGGGGTGACCGTCGAGGAGATCTGCGCCGAGGTCGGTGTCTCGCCGCGGACGTTCTTCAACTACTACCCGACGAAGATCGCCGCCGCGTTCGAC
Organism: Propionicimonas sp.; assembly: GCF_029975155.1. Taxonomy (GTDB): domain Bacteria; phylum Actinomycetota; class Actinomycetes; order Propionibacteriales; family Propionibacteriaceae; genus Propionicimonas. The sequence continues at coordinate 3,042 of NZ_JARKPQ010000234.1, forward strand.
CTGCTGGTCGCGGAGATCACCCCGGAGGTGCAGCAGCGCTTCCTCGGCGGCCGCGGCAACCTGGTGACGGACACCTGCGAGCTCGTCGCCCACAGCCTGGGCCTGCCGACCGACTACCCGCGGATCAAGGCGCTCCTGCGCGAGCAGCCGGAGCTGGGACTGGCCTTCTGGCAGCAGATGATCACGCGGCTGCGTCCGTTCCTCGGTCTCGTCGAGCAGCGCTGCGCGGACCAGCACTCCGCCGGCCTGGCCTTCGGCGTGATGGTGATCGCCGTGAACGCGGTCATGCGGCGACCGGGGGACGGTGGCACGTCGCCGGACGAGATCACGGCCCGCCTGCGCACCGAGGTCGACGCCATCGCCACCCTGATCGCGGAGTGATCCGGGCCCTGCCGCCCGCCCCGGGACTGGTTAGGCTGCGTCCATGCCGTTACCGGTGCTCACCGCGATCGAGCAACGGGTGCTGGGGAGCCTGCTGGAGAAGCAGCGCACCGTGCCCGCCAGCTACCCGCTCTCCCTCAACTCGCTGCGGCTGGCCTGCAACCAGACGTCCAGTCGCGACCCGGTGATGGACCTGTCCGAGCGCGACCTCCAGGACGCCGCCCGCGCACTGAAGGACCGCAGCCTGCTGCGCCTGGTCTGGGCCGGGGCCGGGTCGCGGGTGGTGAAGTACCACCAGTTGCTGGACGAGGTGCTCGAGCCCGCGGACGACGAGCGCGCGCTGCTCACCGTCCTGCTGCTGCGGGGAGCCCAGTCGGCGGGTGAGCTGAAGACCCGCACCGAGCGGCTGCACCCGTTCGGGGACAAGGAGGCGGTCGAGGCGTGCCTCGCCCGGATGGCGGCCGCGCCCGAGCCACTCGTCCGCGAGGTCCAGGTGCAGCACGGACGCGACTCCCGCTGGATCCATCTGCTGGGGCCGGTGGCGCTCACCGAGCAGGTGGTCGCGCCGGCCGCCGACCGCGAGGTCGTGCTCGCCGAAGGAGCCGCCGCGCGGGACGCGAAGGTCGTGGCGGCCTACGACGCGGCCGCCGTCGCGTACTCCGAGGCGCTGCTGGACGAGCTGACCGGCAAGCCGTTCGACATCTGGCTCCTGGAGCGGATCGCCGACGATGCGGACGGCCCGATCATGGATCTCGGCTGCGGGCCCGGCCAGATCGCCGCGTTCCTCGCCGACACCGGGGCGGAGGTGCACGGCCTGGACGCCTCGCCGGCGATGGTGGCGCAGGCCAGGGCCAACTTCTCCGACCTCGACTTCACGGTCGGCCGGTTCGACCAGCTGCTACGGCCACGGAGCGCCGCCGCGTGGGGGGCGATCGTGGCCTGGTACGCGTTCGTGCACCTCGCCCCGTCCGAGCTGGCGCCGACGCTGCGGACGGTCGGTGCCACGCTCCGCCCGGGCGGCACCCTCGCCCTCGCGGTGCACCTCGGGGACGGCATCGTCCACGCCGACGAGCTGTTCGGCGTGCCGGTCGATCTGGACTTCGTCGCCCACGACCGCGACGAGGTGCTCGCCGCCGTCGCCGAGGCCGGCCTGGAGGCCGCGGAGTGGTACGTCCGCGCGCCCCACGCCGAGGAGGCGCCGACCGTCCGCCTCTACGTCCTCGCCCGCCGCCCCTGACCCCGTTCTCCCGCCACAACCGTGGTGAACGACCGGGGACAGGTCCCATTCCCGTTCACCGCGGGAGTGAACGGGAATGGGACCTGTCCCCGGTCGTTCAGGCGGCGAGGAAGTCGGTGATGGCCGCGAGGATCTCGTCCTCCGCTTCGGCGCGACTGGTCGTGGGGACGCCGTCGCCGGACTGAGGGCCGTAGCGACCGAAGAAGCTGTGCACGGCGCCGTCGATGACCACCTCCCGGGCGGCTGGTGGAAGGAGCCGCAGGCCGCCGGCCACCTTCGCCGGGTCCGCCACGCCGTCCAGCTCCGCGCGCAGGCTGAGCGCCTGCAGGGACGCGCCGGAAAGGTCCGCGCCGTCGGGCGGATAGGCGGCCATCAGCACCAGTCCGGACGCCGGCTGCCGGCCCGCCTTCCGTTCGTCCGCGAGGTACTGGGCGGCCATCGCTCCACCGAGCGAGTGCCCGGCCAGGACGACCCGCTTGCCCGCTCCGAAGCGCTCGATCAGGGCACCCGCGCGACCCGGGTCGGTGACCGCGAGATCGAAGGAGAACACCGGGATCACCGTCACGTAGCCGCGGACGGCGAGTGCCCGAGCCAGCCACTCGTACGCCTGTGGGCGCACGAGTCCGCCGGGATAGACGATGACCAGCACATCGCGCTCGTCGACCCCGGCCGGCGGGCGCGCGACCAGGTTGTCCGTGCCGGCGACGGTCTCCACCACCGGCACCACCCGTCCGGACGCCGCGTCGGTGATCGCGTCCTGGCCGACCACGAGCGGTGCCCGGACCAGGATCGGCCAGGCGACGCCGACGCCGGCGGCGAGCGCGACCGCGAGCACCACGCCGAGCCAGCGCGCGACGCGGCGCACCCTCAGCCCCGGCCCAGGCCCGGCTGCGGACGCCAGTGCAGCCCGGCGTCCGGGTCGACCAGCAGTTCCTGGGACGCCGCGATCCCGGCCACGGTCAGCTGGGCGTCGACCGGGACGGTGCGCTTCAGCAGCGCCAGCCCGATCGGCCCCAGCTCGAAGTGCCGCTCGGAGGTGCCCATCCGGCCCACCGGACGTCCGTCGGCCAGCACGTCCGCACCGACCTCGGGAAGCCGGTCGTCGCTGCCGTCCAGGTGGAGCAGGGTGAGCCGCCGCGGCGGCCGGCCGAGGTTGTACACCCGGGCCACCGTCTCCTGGCCGGGGTAGCAGCCCTTGCGCAGGTGCACGGCCGGGCCGAGGCGGTCGTCCGCCGGATTGGCGAGTTCGTTGGGGATCGTCCGCTCGTCGGTGTCGAGGAACACCCTGGGCATGCCGGACGCGATCCGCAGCGCCTCCATCGCCCAGATGCCCGCACGGTTGTCGCCGAGGGTGGCGTCCACCCGGTCGCGGGGGACGATCATCGGGACGGCGCCACGCCCACCGGTCGTCGCCCCCGCACCGGTCGCAGTCACCCCATCGTTCGTCGAGCTTGTCGAGACGCTTCCAGAGGTCTCGACAAGCTCGACCAGCGGTTTGGCCTCGACCAGCGGTGTGGGCTCGACCAGCGGTGTGGGCTCAACCAGCGATGGGGACTCGACCAGCGGTGTGGACTCGACGGGGGGCAGCACCAGGGCGTAGTCGGCACTCACGTCCGCGATCTCCACCCGCGCGACGAACACCATCTTCCGCAGCCAGTCCAGCAGCGCGGCCAGATGGCCCGGCTCGGTGTGGCACCACAGGGTCTCGCCGTCGTCGGTGGCGCCGAACACGTGGGTGAGGTGGCCCTGGGCGTCCAGAATGTACGCGACCGTCGGCACGCCGGGAGCGAGCGCGGCGAAGTCCTGGCTGGTGATGTCGTTCAGCCAGGTCAGCCGGTCGGCGCCGGCGATCGTGAACACGGGCCGGTGGGAGAGGTCGACCCCCGCGGTTCCGGCGAGCAACGCCTTCTGCTCGCGGAACGGATCGCCGTAGTGCCAGACCGCGCCCGCGTCCACACCCTCGGGAAGCCGGACGGTCATCGTCGCTCCAGCTGCGCCCAGATGTAGGGCTGTAGTTCGTGCTCGTCGGTCGCCCGGTCGAAGGAGAACAGCAGCCGTCCCTCGACGTTGCCGTAGAGCCGACGGCCGGCGGTGTAGGCGACCTTGGCGTCCCGGGTGCGCGCGACGGCATCGGTGACCAGGTCGAGGCGGCCGGGCTGCAGCTTGCCGTACCAGATCTCCGCGAAGCCGTCCGGCGAACACATCATCACGTCCACCGAACCGTCGGCCAGCGGACGCCAGAAGCCGGTCTCCATGAACAGCGGCTTGACCGGCGCGCCGTCGGAATCGGTCTCGAAGGCCTGGCAGAGGTAGTGCAGGTAGTCCTCGCCGTTGTCGGCGAAATCGACCTGCAGCGCATAGCTGTGCTTCTCCACACCGGGCCACTGCCGGTAGCCGGTGCCCTCCCAGCGGCCCCGCAGCCAGGCCACGCCCACCAGAGCCGGGTTCAGGTCGGACGGAATCTCGAAAGCCATGTCACTCTCCTCGTCGGCCGCGCAGCAGCGCGAAGATGCCGAGCCCCGCGAGCACGACCAGCAGGAGGCACGCGGTGAACAGCACCACGCCGGTCACGGAGAGCGGGGACAGCACCCGTGCAGCTTACCCAGCACCCCGGACACCCACGCGGCGGCCCCGGTGGCCGTCTGCTTGGATGAACCCATGCGGGCAGTGGTGCAGCGGGTCAGCCGGGCCGAGGTCAGGGTCGACGGCGAAGTGGTCGGCGCAATCGACTGTCCGGGGCTGCTCGTGCTGCTGGGCGTCACCCACACCGACACGCCCGCCGTCGCCGACCGGCTGGCCGACAAGACCTGGCAGCTCCGCATCCTGGACGGCGAGCGCAGCTGCGCCGACGAGGACGCCCCGCTGCTCGTGGTCAGCCAGTTCACGCTCTACGCCGACACCCGCAAGGGCCGCCGTCCGTCCTGGAGCGCCGCGGCGCCCGGACCGGTCAGCGAGCCCCTGGTCGACGCCTACGTGGACGCCCTGCGCCGCCGCGGTGCCCACGTCGAGACCGGCCGCTTCGGCGCGATGATGGCGGTCTCGCTGGTCAACGACGGCCCGGTGACCCTGATCCTCGACGCGGACGCCTGACGTTCGCGGACAGAACCCGGTTCCGACCACGCCCGGCCACTCACTAGTGTTGTCCCCGCCGGACGGCCGAACGGGAGTGGACATGGCGCAATTGCTGCTGGTCAGCAACCAGGTCGCCTCCGGTACGTCCGCGGAGCTCTCCCTGCCCGTCCTCGCCCTGCTCTCCCACGACATCCACGGGGTCGCTGCCGACACCCAGGCCCTCACCGAGTCGGCACGGGCCGACCTGGTCGTCCTGGACGGCCGCGCCGACCTGGCGGGTGCGCGGACGATGGCGCGCCTGTTCCAGTCCTCGGGCTCGACGGTCCCGGTGCTCCTGGTGCTCGCGGAGAGCGGCCTGGCCGCCGTCGCCGCGGACTGGGGGGTCTCCGACCTGGTCCTGGACAGTGCCGGGCCGGCCGAGTTCGAGGCCCGGATCCGGCTGCTGGTCACCGCGGCGGCCAACGACGGCCTGATCACCGGCGGCGGCATCGAGATCGACGAGGCCGCCTACTCCGTGATGCTGGACGGCGAGCCCCTCGACCTCACCTACACCGAGTTCGAGCTGCTGAAATACCTCGTGCAGCACCCCGGTCGCGTGTTCAGCCGCGAGCACCTGCTCGCCGACGTGTGGGGCTACGACTACTACGGCGGCACGCGGACCGTCGACGTGCACGTCCGCCGGTTGCGCGCCAAGCTCGGCCCCGAGCACGAGGCACTGATCGGCACGGTGCGCAACGTCGGCTACCGGTTCTCGGGCGATTCCGGGTCGCGTCGCTGACTCGCGTCCGGGCGAATTTGCACTGTCGATGGCCGAGATGTGCCCGCCGGCCTGAAACAGCGTCGAGAGTGCAAATCCTCGCAACACACTCGCGCAGCCCGGCCTCGCCGCTCGCGTAGCCTGACTGCGTGTGGACGAACCGACTCACTCCTGAGCAGGCGGCGGACGTGCTCGCGCTCGCCGAGCGTGCCGCGACAGCCGACGGCACCATGCCGCTGAACGAAGAGGCCCACTTCGCGCTCCGCGGTGACTCCGCCGCCCATTTCCTCCTGCCCCTCGCGGACGCATCGGCGGTGGTGGGGTACCTGCACTGGCAGCCGGCCTACCGGACGGCGCAGCTGGTGGTCGACCCGGGACATCGGCGGCGCGGGATCGGACGGGGATTGGTCGGGGAGCTGGACAGCGCCCTTCGTGACGCCCGCTCGTCCCTCACGGGCTCCCCAGGGGCCGGGGGTGAGGCCTGGGGGATCTGGGCGTTCGGGGACCTGCCCGCGGCACAGGGGTTCGCGGCGGCGCTGGGGCTGGGCGTGGCTCGGGGGCTGCTGGTGATGGAGCGGACGCTCGCCGGGATCACGGCACCCGAGGTGCCCGGAGGGCTCACGCTGCGTGGCTTCCGGCCCTCCGACGCTGCCGAGTTCCTGGCCGTGAACGCCGCGGCATTCGCCCACCACCCCGAGCAGGGAGCCCTCGATGCCGCGGGCCTGGCGGCCCGGACGGCGGAACCGTGGTTCGACCCGTCCGGCCTGATTCTCGGCTTCGACGACCAGGGGCTGGCCGGCTTCCACTGGACCAAACGCGTCGACGACACCGGCGAGGTGTACGTCATCGGCGTCGCCCCCCGCGCGCAGGGCCGCGGCTACGGAAAGGTGCTGCTGCAGGCCGGCCTCGCCCACCTCGCGGAACGCGGAGCCGACCGCGTCCTGCTGTACGTCGACATGGCCGAGCCCGTAGCGGTAAGAATGTACGAAAGCGCGGGCTTCCACGTCGCCCACCGTGACGTGCTCTACGCGCCGGATCGTCAGGAGCAGCCATGACCTCGGTGGAAGACCAACAAACCCTCGAAGAGCGCGTCGAGGAGCTACCGGAACTGCCCGCTGACCGGTTCTCCGACCGCGAGCTGTCCTGGCTGGCTTTCAACAACCGGGTACTCGACCTGGCCAAGGACGCCAAGCGGGTCCCGTTGCTGGAGCGGGCCCGGTTCCTGGCGATCTTCTGCTCGAACCTGGACGAGTTCTTCATGGTCCGGGTGGCCGGGCTGAAACGGCGGATGGCCGCGGGCGTCGCCGTCGCCAGCAACTCCGGACTGATGCCCCGCGAACTGCACGACGCGATCCTCACCCGCACGCGCGAGCTCGTCGCGGACGCCGCCCGGGTGTTCGCGGAGGACGTCCGGCCCGCGCTGGCCGAGCACGGCATCGAGATCCTCCGCTGGGACGAACTCACCGAGGACGAACGGACGCAGATGACCGGGCTCTTCGAGAACCGGATCTTCCCGGTGCTCACCCCGCTCGCCGTCGACCCGTCCCACCCGTTCCCGTACATCTCCGGGCTCAGCGTCAACCTCGCCGTCCTGCTGAAGAACCCGGTCACCGGCGTGCGCCAGTTCGCCCGGGTGAAGGTGCCCACGATCCTCTCCCGGTTCGTGCCGCTGGGCGGGGGCCGGTTCGTCCCGCTCGAGGACGTGATCGCGCGACACCTCGACCAGCTGTTCTCCGGCATGCAGATCATCGGGCACAGCACTTTCCGCGTGACCCGCAACGAGGACGTGGAGGTCGAGGAGGACGACGCGGAGAACCTCCTCTTCGCCCTGGAGAAGGAGCTGCTCCGCCGCAAGATCGGCCGCCCGCCGGTGCGCCTCGAGGTCGAGGACGACATCGATGAGGTGATGCTCGACCTGCTCGTGAGCGAGCTCGACATCAGCGAGAAGGAAGTCTTCCGGATGCCCAGCCCGCTGGACCTGCGCGGGCTGTTCTCGATCGCCGACCTGGACCGGGAGGCGCTGCTGTACCCGTCCTTCCTGCCGAAGACGCACCCCGAGCTGGCCGAGGTCGAGACCGCCCAGCCGGCCGACCTGTTCGCCGCGCTGAAGAACCGGGAGGTGCTGCTGCACCACCCGTACGACTCCTTCGCCACCAGCGTGCAGCGGTTCATCGAGCAGGCCGCGGCCGATCCGGCCGTCCTCGCCATCAAGCAGACGCTGTACCGCACGTCGGGCGACTCGCCGATCATCGACGCCCTGGTCGAGGCCGCGCAGGCCGGCAAGCAGGTGCTGGCGCTGGTCGAGATCAAGGCGCGCTTCGACGAGCAGGCGAACATCGCCTGGGCGCGCAAGCTGGAGAAGGCCGGCTGCCACGTGGTCTACGGCATGCTCGGGCTGAAGACCCACTGCAAGCTGTCGCTGGTCGTCCGCGAGGAACCGGCCGGCCTGCGCCGCTACGTCCACATCGGCACCGGGAACTACAACCCGAAGACGGCCCGGATGTACGAGGACATGGGCCTGCTCACCTCGAACGCCGTGATCACCGACGACGTGGCACGACTGTTCAACCACCTGTCGGGGATGGCGCAGGAGACCCACTACAAGCGGCTGCTGGTCGCCCCGCACGGGGTGCGTCGGGGGCTGATCGAGAACATCAACACCGAGATCGCCAACCACCGCCAGGGCCTGCCGGCCCGCGTCCGGATCAAGGTCAACTCGATCGTGGACGAGGCGACCACCGACGCGCTGTACCGGGCGTCGCAGGCCGGCGTCCCCGTGGACCTGTGGGTGCGCGGCATCTGCTCGGTGCGGCCGGGCGTCCCCGGGCTGAGCGAGAACATCAGGGTGCGCAGCATCCTCGGCCGGTTCCTGGAGCACAGCCGGTTGTACTGGTTCGCCAACGGCGGCGACCCGCGGGTCGGGATCGGGTCGTCCGACCTGATGCACCGCAACCTCGACCGGCGCGTCGAGGTGATCGTCGGACTGAACAACCCCAAGCACATCAGCCAGATCGAGGGCCTGTTCGACCTCGCCTTCGACGAGGGGACGGCCTCGTGGTGGCTGGAGGGCAACACCTGGACGCCGAAGACCATCGGTCCGGACGGAGAGCCGCTGCTGGACATCCAGGAACACCTGATCGCGACCATGGGTCAGCGCCGGGCGGTCGAGCGCTAGGGATCATGGCGAACAACCACGCGGGCAAGCAGGTCACCGCTGCCGGCACAGTCGTGCTGCGTCCCGGAGCGAACGGTGAGCCGGAGGTGCTGCTGGTACACCGGCCGCGCTACTCCGACTGGAGCCTGCCCAAGGGCAAGCTGCATGCGGACGAGTCGCTGCCCGGCTGTGCGGCGCGGGAGACCGAGGAGGAGTCGGCGGTCTCCGTCCGGCTCGGGATCCCGGTCGGCCACATCCGCTACCCGGTCGGCAACGGCCACAAGACCGTCCACTACTGGCATGCGCGGGCGGTCAACGGTGGGAAGCACAAGCCCAACGCCGAGGTCGACCAGGTGGCCTGGGTGCCGGTGTCGAAGGCGCTCACCGAGGTGCTGACCTACGCGGACGAGCGTCCGCTGGTACACCAGGCCCTCGCCCAGCCCGACTCGACCCCGCTGGTGATCGTGCGGCACGGCAAGGCGATGCTGCGGTCGAACTGGACGGGACGGGACCAGGCGCGGCCCCTGGACGAGCGCGGCCGGCGGCAGAGCAAGGCGCTGGTGCCGCTGCTGGAGGCCTACGGGGTGCAGCAGTTGGTGTCCTCGACGTCGCTGCGCTGCGCGAAGACCCTGCAGCCGTACGCGAAGGCCCAGCGGCTGGACATCGAGGGCTGGGCGATGCTGTCGGAGGAGCAGGGCACGAAGGACCCCAAGGGCGTGGCGGCGCTGATGGGCAGGCTGGCGCGGCAGGCCGTGGAGTCGGGCGTCCCGATGGCCGTGTGCGGCCACCGTCCGGTGCTGCCGACGATGTTGGAGGCCGTCGGCATCCCCAACCGTGCGCTGCAGCCCGGCGCCGCCGTGGTCGCCCACCTCGGCGCGGACGCCGAGGTGCTCGCCGTCGAGGTCCACAAGCCCCGCCTCTGACCCGCCGCCCTGGCCCACCCCGCCCCACCGCTGGTCGAGCCCACCCCACTCACGGCCGGTCGCGCCACCCTCCTCCCCGCGGGTCGAGCCCACCCGCCGCCCCGCTGGTCGAGCCCACCCCGCCCACCGCTGGTCGAGCTTGTCGAGACCTGAACCCGCCGATCTGGACGTCTCGACAAGCTCGACGAACGATCGTCGGGGGCCTTCTGACCCAGGAACGGCTCCTGGCCAAGCCCTGGGGCGCGGCGACTGCCAGCTTTCCCGGCCTTCCGGAGCCGCCTGGACCGCCACCGGCGCTGACTGCCATGTTCTTCGGCTTGTCCGGCCGTTTCGGTGCCCGATATGCCGGGGAACCTGGCAGTCACAACTGCGCGCCGCGTCGACCCTGCTGGAAGGCCGGGGAAACTGGCGGTCGCCCGGCAGGCCCACCCGGGACAGCCGCTGGTCGAGCCTGTCGAGACCTGGTGGGGCCGCTGCGGGCGTCTCGACAAGCTCGACGAGCGGTGGGTGGCTCAGGCGGACGGCCGGCGTGGGGGTTCAGGCGGACGGCCGGCGGTGGGTGGCTCAAGCGGACGGCCGGCAGTGGGGGTCAGGCGGACGGCGGGGCAGCGCTCTTGCGGACGACGAGTTCCGGCTCGAGGACGAGGTGCTGACGGGTGGTGGCGCCGGTCTCGATCACGTCGAGCAGCAGGCCGACGCTGAGCCGTCCGATCTCGTCGAAGTCCTGGCGGATCGTGGTCAGGCCGGGGCTGAAGTACTCCGCCTCCGGGTCGTCGTCGAAGCCCACCAGGCTGATGTCGTCCGGGCAGCGGAGGTCGCGCTCGCTCATCGCGTGCAGCACGCCGAGCGCCATGGCGTCGTTGGCCACGAAGATCGCGGTCACCCCGGGATGGTCCAGCACCCGGTTCGCCGCGGCATAGCCCGACGCCGCCGACCAGTCACCGGAGACGGGCTCCGGCTCCTCCGCACCGACGGCGCGGAGCCCGTCCTGCCAGCCACGCAACCGTTCCACGCTCTCGTACCAGTCCTGCGGACCCGAGATGTGCCACACCGTGCGATGGCCGAGGCCCAGCAGGTGCTCGGTGGCCAGCCGCGCGCCCAGCCGGTTGTCGACCGTGACCAGCGGGTACTGGCCGGGCACACCCGCATGGATCGCGACCAGCGGCAGGGGCGGCGGGGACGGCAGCAGCGCGGCGTCCGACATCAGGGGCTGCAGCAGGATGACGCCGTCGGTGGCGCGCTGGCGGAGCAGGCTGACGCCCCGCTCGACGACAGTCCGGTCGGGGTCTGTCAGGTGCGTGATCGTCACCGTGTAGTCCCGTTCGCTCGCCGACTTCTCGATGGCCCGCAGCGCGGCGCGCGGACCGTAGAGCGTGGTGTCGACGGTGAGGACCCCGATACTGCGGGAACGACCACTGGCCAGGCCGCGGGCGAGCATGTTCGGCTGGTAGTCCAGCGAGGCCATCACTTCGCGGACGCGCTCCCGGGTGCGGTCAGCGACCTTCGCATGGCCGTTGATCACGCGGGACACGGTCATGGTGGAGACACCGGCGAGCTTCGCGACGTCACTGAGCGTCGGCGCTCGGTTCCCCGCGACGCCGCCGCCAACGACGTCGTTCATGGGTGTTACCGTATAACACCCAGCTCGCCGTGACGCGCATCTCATCGCGGCGAAACGCTCCTTCGCCGTTCACCCCGCGTTCACCCTGCGGTCGGGGTCCGGACAACCGCGCGGCCTAGCTTGTGCGCCAGAGCACAACGCTCGCCCAGACACGAAACGAACCGAAGGATGAGTGTGAAGACCACCTCGATCGCCGCCGCCGCCCTCGTCACCGCCACGGCCCTGGCCTTCGCCGGCTGTGCGACCAACGAGACGCCTGCCGCCGGCGGCACCACCGGCACGAGCGGCAGCCAGACCCTCACCGGCGTGGGCGCCAGCTCGCAGAAGGCCGCACAGGAGAAGTGGCAGGCCGAGTTCCAGACCGCCAACCCGAACATCACCGTGAACTACTCCCCCGATGGCTCCGGGGCCGGCCGCTCGGCCTTCATCGCCGGGGCGGCCGGCTTCGCGGGCTCCGACCGTCCGCTCAAGGACGAGGAGATGGGCGCGGGCACGTTCGCCGGCTGCGCCGCGGACTCCAGCGCGCTGAACCTGCCCGTGTATATCTCCCCCATCGCGGTGATCTTCAACGTCGAGGGGGTCAAGGAGCTGACCCTCGACCCGGAGACGCTCGCCGGCATCTTCGCCGGCACCATCACGAAGTGGAACGACCCGGCCATCGCCAAGGCCAACCCGGACGCCAAGCTGCCGGACGCGAACATCACCGCCGTCCACCGCGGTGACGACTCCGGCACCACCAACAACTTCACCGACACCCTGAACAAGCTCGCCCCGAGCGTCTGGACGCAGGCCGCGTCCGACACCTTCCCGGCGGACTTCGGCGGGGAGGCGGCGAACGGCACCTCCGGCGTCGTGCAGGCCGTCACCTCCGGGCAGAACACGATCGGCTACGCGGACGCCTCCGCGGCGGGGTCGCTGGGCAAGGCCAGCATCCTGGTGAGCGGGAAGGCGCTGCAGCCGACCGCGGAGGCCGCCTCGGCCATCCTCGACCACTCCAAGACGATCGCCGGCCGGGACGCCAACGACCTCGCCTACTCCCTGGACCGGACCTCCGAGGGTGTCTACCCGGCCGTGCTGGTCTCGTACGCGATCGTGTGCCAGACCTACAAGGACGGGGCCACGGCGAAGCTGGTGAAGGACTACGTGGGCTACATCGCCTCCGCGGAGGGCCAGCAGGCCGCCGTGTCGGCCGCCGGCTCGGCGCCGCTGTCCGCGGCTCTGCAGGCGAAGGTCAAGACCGCACTGGACTCGGTGAAGTGAGCCCGACAGCGTGAGCATCACCGTGGGCGGCGCCGGTGGCGACACCGGCGCCGCCCGGCCACGTAGCCTTGGGACACCCACCAGAAAGCAGGCCCAGCGCATGACCCAGCAGCAGGCCCGCCAGCCCGGGCTCGATCCCGGGCGTTCGGCGCCGCAGCCGGCTCCGGACCCGAAGCGGCACGGTGAAGGCGTGTTCCGCGGCCTGGCCACCGGCGCCGGTGTCCTGATCCTGGTGATTCTCGCCCTGGTGGCGGCGTTCCTGCTGATCCAGGGCTCTCCGGCGCTGTTCGCCGATCCACAGAAGCTCGTCACCCAGGGGTACGGCGAGTTCGCGTCCTGGGTGCTGCCGTACGCCTTCGGCACCATCTGGGCCGCGCTGCTGGCCCTGCTGCTCGCCGTCCCCGTCGCGATCGGGATCGCGCTGTTCATCTCCCACTACGCGCCCCGCCGCCTCGCCCAGCCGCTGGGCTACCTGATCGACCTGCTGGCCGCGGTCCCGTCCGTGGTGTTCGGCCTGTGGGGCTCCCTGGTGCTGGCCCCGGCCGCCCGTCCGCTCTACCAGTGGCTGAACGCGAACCTGGGTTTCATCCCGCTGTTCTCGGGCCAGGCATCCGGCACGGGACGGACGATCCTCACCGCGGCGATCGTGCTGGCCACGATGGTGCTGCCGATCATCACCAGCCTGTGTCGTGAGGTGTTCCTGCAGACGCCGCGGCTGCACGAGGAGGCCGCCCTCGCACTGGGCGCCACCCGCTGGGAGATGGTGAAGATGGCCGTGCTGCCGTTCGCCCGTCCGGGCATCATCGCCGCGGTGATGCTCGGCCTCGGCCGTGCGCTCGGCGAGACGATGGCGGTGACGATGGTGCTCTCCGGCAGCCGCGAGATCACCCTCCAACTGCTCACCAGCACCAACCCCAACACGATCGCGGCCACCATCGCCCAGAACTTCCCGGAGGCGTTCGGGCTCAAGACCAACCAGCTGATCGCCGCGGGCCTGGTCCTGTTCCTGATCACCCTCGCCGTGAACAGCATCGCCCGCTGGATCGTGTCCCGCCGCGCCGAGTACTCGGGAGCGAACTGATGACCAGCCTCACCCAGCTCACCGGCACCGACACCCTCACCACGGGTCGACTGCCCAAGGCCACCGCGCCGATCGCGCTCGCAGGCTGCGCCGCCGCCGGCTACGCGCTGTCGGTGCTCGGCACCGGGACGGGGAACGCCGGCCTGGCGATCGTCGTGGCCTACCTGCTCTACCTCCTCGTCATGGAGGTGGCCGCCCGGATGGTGGAGGGTCCCCGTCAGGCCGCGGACCGGCGCGCGTCCAACCTGATCGTCGGCGCCTTCCTGCTGGCCCTGCTGCCGCTGGGCTCGGTCACCTGGGAGGCCGTCAGCAAGGGCATGGCACGCTTCGACGTCACCTACTTCACCCACTCGATGCGCAACGTGGTCGGCCCCGGCGGCGGCGCGGCGCACGCGGTCTACGGCACGCTGTGGGTCACCGGCATGGCCAGCCTGATCTCCGTCCCCATCGGCCTGCTCACGGCGATCTATCTCGCCGAGTACGGCGTCCGCAACCGGCTGTCGAAGGCGATCACCTTCTTCGTGGACGTGATGACCGGCGTCCCGTCGATCGTGGCCGGCCTGTTCGCCTACGCCCTGATGAGCCTGGTCCTCGGCCCGGGCGTGAAGACCGGGTTCTCCGGCAGCATCGCGCTCTCGGTGCTGATGATCCCGGTGGTCGTCCGGTCGTGCGAGGAACTGCTGCGGCTGGTGCCCAATGAACTGCGGGAGGCGTCGTACGCACTGGGCGTGCCGAAGTGGCTGACGATCGTCCGGGTGGTACTGCCGACCGCGATCTCGGGCCTGGTCTCGGGCATCATCCTCGCGATCGCCCGGGTGATCGGCGAGACCGCTCCCCTGCTGGTCGCCGCCGGTTTCACCGCCTCCCTGAACAACAACCTGTTCGACAACCCGATGATGACCCTCCCGGTCTTCGTCTACGACTCCTATGCGCACCCCGGTACCGACGTCCAGGCGTACCTGGACCGGGCCTGGGCCGGCGCGCTCGCCCTGATCCTGATCGTGATGATCCTGAATCTGATCGGCCGGTTGATCGCCCGCCGGTTCGCCCCGAAGACTGCACGCTGAAAGAGAATCCATGTCGAAGCGGATCGAGACCACCGACCTGAACGTCTACTACGGCAACTTCCGCGCCGTCGAGGACGTGACCATCACCATCGAGCCGCGCAGCGTGACGGCGTTCATCGGTCCGTCCGGCTGCGGCAAGTCGACGTTCCTGCGCACGCTGAACCGGATGCACGAGGTGATCCCGGGCGCGCGGGTCGAGGGCGAGGTGCTGCTGGACGGGGAGAACCTGTACGGGACGGGCGTCGATCCCGTCCGCGTCCGCCGGCAGGTGGGCATGGTGTTCCAGCGGCCGAATCCGTTCCCGACCATGTCGATCCGGGAGAACGTGCTGGCCGGGATCAAGCTCAACTTCTCGAAGTTGCCCAAGGCGAAACAGGACGACCTCGTCGAGCGCTCGCTGCGCAGCGCCAACCTGTGGGAGGAGGTGAAGAACCGGCTCGACCGGCCCGGCTCCGGCCTCTCCGGCGGCCAGCAGCAGCGGCTGTGCATCGCCCGCGCCATCGCGATGGCGCCGGAGGTGCTGCTGATGGACGAGCCCTGCTCCGCGCTCGACCCGATCTCCACGCTGGCCATCGAGGACCTGATCTCGCAGCTGAAGGAGAAGTACACGATCGTCATCGTCACCCACAACATGCAGCAGGCTGCCCGGGTGTCCGACGTGACCGCGTTCTTCAACATCGCCGGCACCGGTTCGCCCGGGAAGCTGATCGAATCGGGGCCGACGGACAAGATCTTCTCCGCGCCGGACGTCCAGGCCACCGAGGACTACATCTCCGGCCGCTTCGGCTGACGTGGACCGAGTGAGGAACCGTCCCCTTCCATCACAACCGGTCCCTGAGGAGGTCGCCCTGCGACCGCCACCCCCACCGATGCCGGGCTCACATACTCCTCGCCTAGTATTTCCGCGTGAGTAGCAGCGCAGGGTGGTACCCGGATCCGGGTGGCCAGCCCGGGATGTACCGGTACTGGACGGGCAGCGCCTGGACCGAGGCGGTCACACCGAGCCCCCAGTCGACGCCACCGCCCTTCGTGCCGGGACCGACCGGCACGTCCGCTCCCAGCCCGCAGAGTGCCGGCCGGCCGGGTGCTGGCGGCGCCTACCCGGGGCAGGGCCAGCCCTACGGCTACCCGCAGCAGAAGCGGCGCGGTGTGATCGGCTGGTGGCTGGCCGGGGCGGCAGCGCTGCTGGCCGTGGTGGTCATCGTGGCGATGGTCGTGCGCAGCATGGGCGGCACCGTCCCCGGAATCCCGGATCTCCCGGGCCTGAACCCGACCGCGACCACGTCGCCGGACATCTGCCCGCCCGGCGACGACAGCAGTGCGCTGCCGTCCGCAGGTACGCAGACCGGCTGGATCAGCGGCGGACGCCTCGCCTTCCCGGCCCTGGGCGGGGAGTGGGTCACGCAGTTCGACAACCGGGTGCCGTGGGGCGACCTCGCCATGGAGCAGATCGTCACGGTCCAGGAGGACTTCGACGGCACGCCCGGCCACGACTGGGTGGCCAGCGTGCTGGTCAGCGACCTCCATGTCGGGGACGGTTTCGCCAGCACGAAGATCGCCGCCGAGACCGTCCTCAAGTGCGTCCTGGGCATCTACTACAGCAACACCACCGTCACCCAGGACCCGATCAGCAGCAGCGCGCACGAAGTGGACGGCCACAAGGGCTGGCTGATCGAGACCCAGCTCGGCTTCGACATCCCCGGCCTGGAGACCAAGGGCGAGCGGGTGCTGCTGCTGGTCGTGCAGACCGGCACCGACGCCTACGCGCTCTTCTACGCCTCCATCCCGGACACCAGGAAAGACCTGATCCCCGACGCCCGCCAAGCCATGGCCGGCCTGAAGGTCACGCCGTAGATCGCGCTGTGGGCGCATCCCCCGCTCGCTGAGGAACGCGGCGACGATGAACGAGCCCCCGCGTGTCACGAAGGGCCCACAAACACACACCACCAACCCTTCGTGAGGGTCGCAGAGCGACCTCCTCAGGGACCGGTGGGGCGCGGTCGCAGAGCGACCGGTGAGCCGGTCACGCGCAGCGGTACAGGCCCAGGGACGCCTTCAGCGCAAGGACGCGGGCTGCGGAGGCGGTCACCTTCGCGGCGAACTCCGGGTCGGCCTTCGCCTGCTTCAACAGCGCGGACGCCATCGGACCGGCGGTCGCAGCATCGACGGTGAGGACGAGATCGCCACCGGCAGCGACGAAACGCACCGCGCGCTTCCCCACCGGCACCGAGCGCAACGCGGCGGCAGCGCCCAGGTCATCGCTGACCACCACCCGGTCGAAGCCCTCGTCGCGGAGCAGCCCGATCACCTTCGCCGAGTGGACGGCCGGATGGCCGGCGTCGATCTTCGCGTAGTACGCCGACGACACCATCACCGCTTGCGCGCCGTCCCGCACGGCGTCCCGGAACGGCCGGAGCAGCGGACTGGTCGCCGTCGTCGTGCGATCCACCACCCGGGTGGCGAAGTCGGTGTTGCCGCGCACCGCCCCGAGCCCGGGGAAGTGCTTGACCGCCACCGCGACGCCTGCCGCGTCCATCCCCCTGCTGAACGCCGCGACCTTGGCCGACACCTTCGCGGGGTCCGAGCCATAGCCACGACCGAGCTTCGCGATCGGCTGGTTGGTCGTCCGACTGCTCGCCGGGACCACGTCCGCCACGGGGGCGAGGTTCAACAGCACGCCGGCCTTCGCCATCGCCCGGCCCCATCCGGTGGCCTGCCTGGTCAGCTCCGCATCGCTGAGCTTCGCCTGCCGCACCGCGGACGGCACCGTGCCGAAGCCCGCGCCCTTCAGCCGCTGCACGAGTCCGCCCTCCTGGTCGGCTGCGACCAGCATCCCGGTGTCCCCGCCGAGTCCGCGCAGGGCCTTGGTCAGCCGCGCGACGCCCTTCACGCCACCCGGGGTGGCGCCCATCACGATGGCCGACCCGAGGTGCTGCGTGGTGATCGCCGCACGCTGGGCGGCCGTCAACCGCACCCCGACTCCCACCATCACCAGTTGCCCGGCCTGCCGGCTCAGCGGCAGCGCGGCCGCCTCCGCCGTGCACGGGGCGACGGTGGGCGTCGGGCTGAGCGATGCCGTGGCCGTTGTCGTGGCCGTGGCCGTTGTCGCCGCCGTGGACGTGGTCGTCGCCAGCGGGCTGGACGCGGTCGTCCCCGGCGGAGCGGACGGCACGCTGCAACCGGCCAGCAGAGCGGCCGCGACGGCGACCAGGACCGTGGACTTCACCCGTCCAGGTCCACGGCGAGCAGAGCGTTCTCCACCACCTCGGCGAGCGCCGGGTGGATCCAGTACTGGCCGCGCGCCATCGAGCGGACGTCGAGCCCGAAACTCATCGCCTGCACCAGGGGCTGGATCAGGTTCGGCGCATCGGGCCCGATGATGTGCGCACCCAGCAGCTTTCCGGTGGCCGGGTCGGCGATCACCTTCGCGAAGTGGTCGCGGTCCTCCATCGCCCAGCCGTAGGCCACATCGGCGTAGTCGCGGACGCCGACCGCGTACCGCCGTCCCTGCTCGCGGCACTCCTGCTCGGTCAGGCCCACGCAGGCGACCTGCGGTCCGCTGAACACTGCCTGGGGCACGAACCGGTGGTCGCTGGCCACGAGGTCGTCGGGGTGCAGCAGATTGTGCTGCACGATCCGGGCCTCGTGGTTGGCGACGTGTTTGAGCTGCCAGGGCGAGGACAGGTCGCCGAGCGCCCAGACCCCGTCCGCGGTCGTGCGCTGGTACTCGTCCACCACCACCCGGCCGGCCTGGTCGACGGTCACGCCGGCCCGCTCGAGGCCGAGGGTGTCGGAGTTCGGGACGCGTCCGGTCGCGACGAGCAGTTGCTCGGCCTCGAAGAAGTACTCGATGCCGTCGTCGTCCGTGGTGCCCACCTCGATCCGGCCGGCCGCGTCCGCGACGGACGCCAGGTGCTGGCCGAGCCGCAGCACCACCCGGCGGCTGATCAGGTCGGTGAAGCGGTCGGCGACGGCCTCGTCCGCGTGCCGGAGCAGCCGGCCACCGCGGTGCAGCAGCGTCACCTGGGTGCCGTAGGCGGCGAAGATGTGCGCGAACTCCACCGCGACCAGCCCGCCGCCGACGATGATCAGCGATTTCGGCAGTCTCTCCAGCCGCATGATCGAGTCGGACGTGTGGATGCGTCCGGCGAGTTCGGGATCGGACATGCCCGGCACGTCCGGCAGCCGCGGACGCGAGCCGGCGGCCAGCACGAACCGGTCGGCCGTGAACTGCTCGTCCCCGACCTGCAGCGTCCTGGGCGCGGCGAAGCGGCCCATCTCGCGGTAGAGGGTGACGTTCGGGCTGTCCCTGCGGTAGGCCTCGCCGCCCGCGACGATGGCGTCGATCCGGCCGAACACCCGGTCGCGGACGTCGGCCCAGCGGACCCGGACGTCCCCGGTGTCCACCCCGAGCGCCGCCGCGTGCCGCGCCTCCTCGGCGATGTCGGCGGGGTGGGCGAACATCTTGGTGGGGATGCAGCCGACGTTCAGACACGTGCCGCCGAACCATTTCTGGCCGTCGACCAGCGCGACCTCCCAGTCGGCGAAGCGCTCGTCGACGATCGAGTTGCCGCTGCCGGAGCCGATCACGCACAGGTCGAAGTGCCGCATGTCCCGATTGTGGCATGCAGGAGTGACGGACCACCGAGCGCCACCGTTCCGGTCATTAGCCACAACCCGGGCGGAGGCGTTTGACCGGAACGGTGGCGCTCGGCGGGACGGTGGTCAGTTTGCGCAGCCGGCAGGGGGTGACTTCGCCGCGGCCGCGTGGAACCGTGGAGACATGACCACACTGACCGAAGCAGAGGTACGGGCCGCGGGACTGGACGACTGGCGGCAGGTGGAACGGTTGCTGTGCACCCGCTACCGCACCGGCGACTTCGCCACCGGACTCGCCCTGCTCGACCGGATCGGGGCCGCGGCGGAGGCCGCCAACCACCACCCGGACGTGGCGCTCGGCTACGGACAGCTCGAGGTGCGGCTGATCAGCCACGACGCCGGCGGCATCACCCAGAGCGACGTCGACCTCGCCCGGACGATCAGCGGCCTCGCCGCAGAGGCCGGCGTGACCGCCGACGCGGCATCGCTGACGGTCATCGAGGCCGGGCTGGACACGGCCGTTCCCGAGCGCGTCCGTCCGTTCTGGGCGGCGATGCTCGGCGCGACCGACACCGGCGCCGACGTCCAGCATCCCGACGGCGCGGCGCCGAACGTGTGGTTCCAGGTGCCGGAGCAGCCGACCCCGTCCGGACAGGTCGAGCAGCGCTGGCACCTCGACATCTGGGTGCCCAACGACCAGGCGCAGGCCCGGATCGACGCCGCGCTGGCCGCCGGCGGCACGATGGTGGACGACTCGCACGCCCCGTCCTTCTGGGTGCTCGCGGACGCCGACGGCAACCGCTCCTGCATCTGCACCGCCCAGGAAGCCGGCTGAGCCCTGACTCCCCCACCACAACTGCGGATCCGCTACCCACCCCCACCCGTCATCCCGGGTGCCCACGGCATCCCGGGTGCCCACGTCATCCCGGCGAACGCCGGGATCCCCGCACCGGCCCGAGATGTCGAGACGGCCGACACAGAGTCGCCAACGGTCGAACGGTCCGGGAGGAACTGCACTGTCGATGCCCCAGCCGGGCCGTACCACCGCGTGGATCGGCGTCGAGGGTGCAGATACTCCCTGGCCACCCACGCGGGCGTCCGCTCTTCAGGGCGTGCTTTGGGGCGGGGACGTGGCCGCCCCCGGCCGCGTCCGTCAGTTCTGGGCGGCGATGCTCGGCGCGACCGACACCGGCGACGAAGTCGGCTGAGCAGCAACGATGTGAATTCGTCCACCGTCAGACGTGGACGAACTCACAGTCTTCCGACAAGCTCCTTGCGAAAACGGACGTGCGAATCGTCATCCGCAGGGACGGTCGCCTCGAAGCCGATGGCCCGATGGAACGCGATCGATCCCTGGTTGACCGGTGACGTGATGCAGGTCACTACGGAGCGCCCGCGCTCGCGTACTCGACGGAAGAAGGTCGCGTAGAGCTCCTTGCCCAGCCCGCCGCCGCGGAGGTCGGGGCGGACGCCGGCAAAATGGATGTAGGCCTCGTCTGGCCGGGCTGAGGAGAGGAAGCCGACCAAAAAGCCGGCCAACCCGTGCTCATCCTCCGCCACGAGGCTGGTGTCGCAGAAATGCTCGAGGACGAGGGGCTGGAGGCGTCCCGAGAGGGGGCGTCCCCACCATTGGTCGATGACGGCGACGATTTCACGGTGGTCGTCGGAGACAGCGGTCCGGATCATCCCTGAAGGCTAACTCCTCAACTCCGGCGACGAGCCCGCGGAGCGAACCGAGCGCGGACGATCGGGGACCGGGCCTCCCGGCCCCTTCGTGACGTTCGCGGGCGCTCGCTCCTCAGGGAGCGCTTATGGCGCGGGTCCGGGATGACAGGGGCGGGACGACGAAGCGACCCGGCTCAGCGGGGCAGGCCGGCGTAGGAGTGCAGGCCGGTGGTCAGCAGGTTGATGCCGACGAAGTTGAACCAGAAGCTGGCCAGTCCGACGATCGCGACGACGGCGGCCCGGTGACCCTTCCAGCCGGCGGTGGCGCGGGCGTGCAGGTAGCCGGCGTAGATGATCCAGGTGACCAGGGAGAACGTCTCCTTGGGGTCCCAGCCCCAGAACCGGCCCCAGGCGTCCTGGGCCCAGATCGCGCCGGCGGCGATCGTGAACGTCCACAGCGGGAACGCGAAGGCGTTGAACCGGTAGCTGACCCGGTCGAGAGTCTCGGCGGACGGGATCCGCGCGAGGTAGCCACGGACGCTCCCCCGCGCCTCCGCGCGACTGCGGATCAGGTAGAGGATGGCGGCGAGCCCGCCGATGTTGAACGCGGCTCCGGCCAGCGCCGCCGCGCCGATGTGCACCCGGAACCAGACCGAGTGCAGCGCCGGCGCCAACTCGATGATCTGCACCCAGAAGACGGTGACGGCCAACCCCTGGCCGATGGTCAGCAGCAGGGTCACCGGCAGGCCGAGCCAGCGCATCCCGTACCGCAGCGCGAGCACGAGGTAGACCACGACCACCACGGCCAGCGAGCTGGTGATGAACTCGTACATGTTGCCCCACGGCGCGCGGTTGGCCGCGACCCCGCGCAGCACGACGCCGGCGATGTGGCTGAGCGCGGCGATCACCGTGATGGCGACCCCTGCCCTGCCGAAAATCTCGAGCCGCGGGTTGGGCGCCGGACGCTCCCGCGGCGAGTCCTCCCACGTCGGCGGCTCCCGGTCGGACGCAGCCCCCACGGCGACCACGGCGGGCTCCCGTTCGCGGACGGTCACCGTCCGGCCACTCGCCCATTCGGCGGCGTGCAGGACCATCGCCACCGTGTAGAGCACGGCGGACGTCACCATGGCAAGGCTGGAGTAGTAGGCGATCACGACCGCTCCTCGTCTTCTGTGGCGGCCAGAGTAACCCCGATGCCACAGGCGGACGCCAGTGCCGCCACCTCGTCCGTGAGACCCCCGCGGCCCTCCACGCGGTCGAGTCCGGCGACCGAGATCGTGGTTCGCGGGGGGTGTTCGCCAGCGGTGGCCCTTCGTGACGCGAGGGAGGAGCCGGCGACGTCACGAAGGGCTTCGTCAGGCTCAGCCAGCACATCCATCGGGGCTTCGTCGGCCACCACACCGACCCGGACGAACAGACGGCGCGGCTTCACGGTGAGCGAGACGGCCATGCCGAGGACGGCGAGCATCACCGAGGCGAGAACCATCAGGCCACCGGGGGTGTTGGAGATCTGCAGCTTGGTCCAGCGCTTCCAGCCGTCGAAGCTGATCGAGCCGCGGCCGTCCGGCAGCTTGTAGCCGGTGCCCGCCGCCAGGCCCACGCTCACCGGGCTGTCGCCGTCCATCAGCTGGGTGAGACCGGACTTCTCCAAGGAGTACACGTTCTCGGGCCGGCCGGTCTCCTGCTTGGGCGGCCCCGTCCAGACGTTCAGCAGAAGTTGGGGGTTCAGCACATCGGGGAAGGCCGAGACCATCCCGTCCGCGCCCCCGGAGACCGCCGTGGGCAGGAAGACACCCTCGAACGCCAGCCGCTCCGGACGCGCGTCCGGGGCCTTGATCACGCCGCCCGAACGGAAGTTGGTGTCCTGGGGCAGAAATACCACCGGACCGGAGAACGCGACGTCCCCGTTGCCGTCCTTGACCGTGACCACCGGCGCGTAACCGTGGCCGAGCAGATGGACGGTCTCGCCACCGAGGTGCAGCGGCGCGTTCACCTGCAGGCTGTGCCGGGCGTCGGCCTGGCCCGGTTCGCTGACGGTCACCTCGGCGGAGAAGCTCCGGGCCGCGCCGGTGTCCACCGGCCCGGTCTCGAACTGGACGTCGAACCGGTCCAGCCGAATGGTGAACGGCGACAGTGCGGACGGGCCGAACGCCGCGCCCGAGCCGAACTCGTCGTACTGGGTGAGCGTGTTCGAGAACGCCTTGCCCTCGACGACGATGACCGTGCCGCGGAAGCTGAACAGCGAGCCCCAGGCGAGTCCAATCAGGGTGGTGACCAGGCAGATGTGGAACACCAGGTTGCCGGCCTCGCGCAGGTAGCCGCGCTCGGCGGAGACGGCGTCCGCCTCCCGGCGCACGCGGTAGCGGCGCGCGCGCAGGTGGGCCTCGGCAGCGTCCAGCACGGCGGACCCAGCTACGTCCACAACGCCGGACGTGTGGCCGGGCAGCCGGGTGAGCCGTCCGGGCGCGGGCGACGGCTGGGCGCGCAGCTCGCGCAGGAAGGTGGCCGTGCGGGGCAGGATGCAGCCGATCAGGCTGATGAACAGCAGCAGGTAGATGGCCGCGAACCAGACCGAGCCGAAGACGTCGAAGAAGCCCAGCCGGTCGAGCCACGGGCCGACGTCCGGGTGGTCGTTGAGGTAGCCGCTCACCCCGACCGGGTTCGTCGGACGCTGCGGCAGCAGCGATCCGGGCACCGCGGCGATCCCGAGCACGAGCAACAGGATCAGCGCTGTCCGCATCGAGGTCAGGGTCGTCCAGGCGAACCGCAGCCAGCCGACCACCTCGGCACTCCGACGGGCCATCAGATCACCGCCGTGAAGCTGGACGCCCACTGCTGCAGCCAGGACATCAGCACGTCCCACCAGCCGGTCACGAGCAGGACACCGACGGCGATCATCGCCACGCCACCGGTCACCTGGACGCCGCGATGGTGGCGCTTCACCCACGCCAGCGTGCCGGAGAAGCGGTCGAACGCCAGGCCCGCCACGACGAACGGCAGGCCGAGGCCGAGCGCGTAGCCGAAGGCGAGGACGCCGCCGCGCAGCGCCGTCCCCTCGTTCAGGGCCAGCGAGAGCACCACGGACAGCGCGGGGCCGATGCAGGGCGTCCAGCCCAGCGCGAACACCATGCCCAGCAGCGGGGACGCGGCCACGCCGAGCCGCGGCAGCACGTTCAGCCGCCAGGTGCCCTGCAACGGCAGCCAGCCGGTGAACACGAGGCCGAGCGCGATCGCGATGACGCCCGCGACGACCGAGAGCGGACGCTGCCACTGCACGAGCGCGGCGCCCAGCCCGCCGGCCAGCGCTCCGGTGGCCACGAACACCAGCGCCAGCCCGGCCACGAAGCCGAGCGTCCCCGCGAGCACCCGGCGGCGGCGCGCGGTCCCGGCGGCGATCTCGCCGGCACCCAGCCCGGTGGCGTAGGAGAGATAGCCCGGCAGCAGGGGCAGCACGCACGGCGAGAAGAACGACACCAGGCCCGCCAGGACCGCCACCGGGAGGGCCAGCAGCACCGAGCCGCCGACCGCCTGCTGCACCCAGTCGCTCACTTGCCGGCCGCCAGGTCCTCGATCAGGCCGACGAGGGTTGCCTCCGTGGTCTCGCCGACGATCCGGGCCGCGATGCGTCCCTGCGGGTCGACCAGCAGCGTGCTGGGGATCGCGTTGGCCGGCAGTTGGCCGGCGAACTTCAGCAACAGGGCGCCGTCCGGGTCGTAGAGGTTCACATACGGCACCTCGAAGCTGCGGACGAACGCCTGGGGCGCGGCCTTGTCCAGGTCGCGGGTGTTCAGCCCGACGAACGTGGCCTTCCCTGCCGTGCGGCGGCTGGCCGCGACGAGGGCGGGCGCCTCCGAGCGGCACGGCGAGCACCACGAGCCCCACACGTTGTACACCAGCACGGTCTGGGCTGAACGGGTCGCGCTGCTCCACGGCGTGCCGTCCAGGGTGGTGCCGGAGATGATCGGCGCGGACGTCCGCTGGTCGACCGGCAGGACGGTGAGCGTGCCGTCCCCTGCGACGAACCCGGCCGTGCTGGTCGGCGCGGAGCCGCAGCCGGCCAGCAGCACGGCGAGCACGACAAGCAAGGACGCAACGCCAGCTCGCGTCCCGTCATCCCGGCGAACGCCGGGACCCCCGACAGCCGAACGACCAGCCCCCCACGAGATCCCGGACCGAGCCCGCCCTCCTCCACCGTCATCCCGGCGAACGCCGGGACCCCCGACAGCCGAACGACCAGCCCCCCACGAGATCCCGGATCGAGTCCGGGATGACGAAGAGGACCGCGTCCGGAACAGGGCAACCAGAGGCCAGCTCATCACGCCCCCGGGCGGAACTTCTTCACCTTGGGCGGCACGAGGTCCGCGCACGGCTCGGCGTAGTCCACCCGGACCAGGTGGGTACCCGAGTAGGTGAAGGTGGTCACGCTGGCCAGCCGGGCCTGCCGACGCCGCGGGTCGTGCACGAGCGGGCGTCGCTCGGCCCAGCTGCGCGCCATCCAGATCGGCAGCTCGTGGGAGACGATCAGTGCCTCGCCGTCGATGGCGTGGGACGCGGCGTCCGCCAGCGCCGTCCGCATTCTCGCGACGATCGAGGTGTACGCCTCACCCCAGGACGGCCGCAGCGGGTTGCGCAGCGACCACCAGCTGGACGGACGCAGCAGGATCTCGTTGCGCTTGCCGAAGGACTTGCCCTCGAACACGTTGGCAGCCTCGATCACGCGGTCGTCGATGTGCACCTCGAGGTCGGGGTGCCGGGCGGCGATGGGCGCCATGGTCTCCTGGGCCCGCTGCAAGGGCGAACTGACGAGGTGTACCAGCGGGGCGTCCGCGAAGTACTCGCCGAGCCGCTCGGCCATCTGCCGGCCGAGGTCGGAGAGCCCGTAGCCGGGCGCCCGCCCGTAGAGCACGCCGTCGGGGTTGTGCACCTGCCCGTGCCGCACCACATGGACGACCCTGGGTTCCATCGATCTCCTCGCCTCGCCGTGGCCCCCAACAATACGCAGCGCGGCGCGGCCCCTCCCAGCCGCCTCCCACCGGGACCGATCAGGAACGACGGACGAAGGGCAGCTGCAACTCGGTGACCCAGGCGTCCTCGTCGTCCATCGGCGCCTCGAGGTAGACCTCCCGGCCAGGCCCGGCGGGCTCACCTCCGTGCTCCTCCAGCCAGGCGCCGAACGCCTGCCAGGACTCGCCGATGGTGGCCATCGAGCCGAGGTGCACCTGGGTGACGGCCTCGGCGACGGCGGACAACTCGACCACGTCGACGCCGGGCGCCGGCTCGCCGGTGTAGCCGAAGCCGGCGTGGCACTCCATGCCGTCCGGGCCCACCACGTAGTAGCTGATGCCCACCCCGGGCTCGACCCCGGCCGCCCGGATCGCCCCGTACACCTCGCCGAACAACGGACCGATCCGCTGGCCGATCTCCTCCGGCGCCGACACCGCGAACGACCGCTCGGCCACCCGTAGCGCCGGCAGGGACTTCACCACGAACTCACGCTCGGACATGTGCGCTTCTCCTTCGATCAGGCGGAGCCTCGCCTCGACCGCGGCCAGCCGGTCGGTGGTGCTGCGCAACTCGTCGGCGAGCTCGGCCCGCCGCAGCACGAGCATGCCGCGCAACTGTTCGACGGTGAGGTCCTCGTCGAGCAGCCGGCCGACCGCGTCCAGGCTGAAGCCGAGGCCCTTGAGGGCCACGATCCGGTTCAGCCGGGCGAGCTGGCCGGCGGTGTAGCTGCGGTAGTTCGTCCACGGGTCGACGTGCGCGGGCACCAGCAGCCCGAGCTCGTCGTAGTTGCGGAGCATCCGGATCGACACCTGGCCGAGCCGGGCGAAGTCTCCGATCTTCAACATGACTCCTTTGTCATGCCTCCCCCGGGGTGAGGGTCAAGCCCTCCGGGAGAGAGCGGCGCGCAGGGCGACACCGTCCACGTGCCAGATGGCGTGCCGGACGCCGTCGACGAAGGTGACCGGGACGTGGTCGGAGTACTCGGCTTTCAGCGCGGGGTCGCTGTCGACGTCCCGCAGCGCCCAGGTGTCGCCCGTGTCCGCGCAGACAGCACGGACGACGGCCACCGCCTCGTCACAGAGGTGGCAGCCGTCGCGGACCAACAGCACGACCCGGGCTTCGTTCATCATCGGCTCGGGCGGATGGTGGCTTACTTGCCGGCGCGGCGACGCTGGATACGCGTCTTCTTGAGCAGCTTGCGGTGCTTCTTCTTCGCCATCCGCTTGCGACGCTTCTTGATGACCGAACCCACGTATACCGACCTCTTCTCACAGATCCGTCCACGGCGGACGGAACGCTTGTTGCTGGCTGCAGCAGCCCGGAGCATTCGGCTGGTGACCAGCCGACGGGCAATCCTACTTCACCGACGCTCACCGGCAGAAATCCGGCCGCAGCGGACGGTCGTCAGCCTCGGGTGGTGAATCGTGCGTGCACGCGTGGGCGCTGTCGGGGGTCGACCCGCCGGGGCGGGAACACGACGGGCACGCCGTCGTCACGGAGTCGCACGTGCCACCGGTCCGCGGTGGGGTCGCGTCCGGGTTCGACGATGCCGTGATGGTGCGGGCAGGCCAGCACCAGGTTCTGCAGAGAGGTTTCCCCACCGGCCCACCACGGAATGATGTGGTGCGCCTCGCACGCTTCGGGAGGTTTGTCGCAACCCGGGAACACGCAGCCGCCGTCACGAACCTCCAGCGCTGCCCGGATCGGTGGGGTGACCAGCCGCTGGGTGCGTCCCACATCGAGTGGTTCGGACTCCCCGCCCAGCACCACGGGCAGGATGTCGGCGTCGCACAGCAACCGCCGCGCCACCGAGGCCGGCAGCGGGTCTCCGCTGCGGGTCAGCCGGGCGCCGAGGCCCGCGTCGAGGCACTGCTTGACGAGCTTGTCGTACGACAGCGTGACCACGATCCGGGGACGGTCCCCACCATGCACGGGGGCGACCCCCTGCCTGCCGAGAGCGTCCACCATCGCCACCAGACCGTCGGCCCGGCGCATGCCGGGTGTGACGTACTCGGCCAACGGATCCAGCCGGTCGGCACCGCGCTTCTGCGCGGCCGCGTACGCCTGCACGATCCGGATCAGAGGCTCCGCTGCCGCCACCGGAAGGGAACCTCGGATCAGCACGGATCCCTGCCCGTCGTTGCTGAAATCGAGGAACCGGTGGGCTTGCGCTCGGCGTTCCTGCCGTTCCAGCCGTTTCGCCTCGATCTCGTCGGCAGTTTCCGGAGACAGCGTTTCCACCAAATGAGCGGTGAGCCGGCGCAGTTCGGCACTGTTATGGGTTTGTGCGAAGTCGACCATCAATTGCTGGGCCTGAACAACCGTTTCGTCCGGGAAGTCCTTGGGGAGATCGGCGAGCACGCCCGTAATCGCTTCCGCCTGGACCGGCAACACCGCCCCGCCCAACGCTGCGGTGCCGACGACCGGGAACGTGGTCAGGCCGTGGCCGGCGGCGATGATCCGCGCTGCCTCCCGCGGGGTCAGGTTCATGCTCTCCGCAAGCCAGGTTCTGGCCGACGTCCTACGCTCGTCCCACACCGCCTCGCTGCGGTCCACCGCAGCAGCCACCTGCTGCTGCAACGCCTGCATCCGGCCGGCCAACCGGACGCACTCCTGCAGCAGCTCGAGCTGCTCGGCGGCGGTGGGCAGCCGCAGCCGGTCGTCCGAAAGAGCGTTCAACGCATCGTCGACGACCGCCAATAGCTGGCGATCGGTCAACCCGTCGAACCTCTTTTCCATACATCAAACACTAAACGCCGGCACTGACGTCACCCGGGCCAAAAGCCGCTTTCCCGACGCCCTGCCGAAACCTGGATAATCGTGCACAACCGGTGAGCATTTTCCCAATGTGACCCGTATGTCACGGTGCACTCCGACGGCGGTCCCGGGTGGGCGTCCGCCGCCGTCTCTTCTGGTCCCGGTCCCGCTGGCCGCGGTCGCGAAGGCCCCGTCCCTAGCTAGCCCGCGTGGTAGAAGGACTCGCGCAGGTAGGCGTTCACCGCATCCTCGGGCACCCGGAAGTTCCGTCCGAACCGGACGGCCTCCAGGTCGCCGGCGTGGATCAGCCGGTACACCGACATCCGGGAGACGCGCAGCGCCGTGGCAACCTCGGCCACCTTCAGAAACCGGACCGTTCCCAACGGCGTCACCGGGTCGTTCATCTGCGCACCTGCCCCCTCCGAAGAGCCGTCCCTGCGACGGCCGCTTCTCGCAACCTTAGTGGCCTGTGCTGTCCTGCGGGACAAGTGGGACGAAGTTGTCAATCAGACACGCCGGACGACTCGCGTCCCCGCCTCGCTTGCTCCCTTCTTTTCCATCATCCTGGGCTCGACCCATCTCGGTCGGCCACGCGAGCTGGGTGATGAGGCTGGCGTCGTCATCCAGTTCCGACTGGACCCGACGCGAGCAGCCCGACTCGACGAACGCGCGGCCGCATCGCACAAAACCCGCTCCCAGATCATCCGCGAAGCCCTGGACCACGAACTCGCCAACTGAGCATCAGAGCCGGTCAGGCGATCGCCGTCCGCCACGCGAAGGGGCCGAGGTGCTGGACGCGCTCGGTCGCCGTGGCGACGGCCCGCTCCAGCGCCACAACCCGGTCCAGTCCGGACGCAAGGTAGAAGCAGTACGCACCGTGCAGGACGTCTCCGGCACCGACGGTGTCGACGGCCTTCGCGGACGGCGGCGTGACGGTGCCGGAGGCGCCGGGAGTCCACCACTCCAGGGGCCCGTTGCCGTGGCTGACCGCGACCAGGTCACGGCCGGGGGCGAGGAGTTCCTGCGGCGAGAGCCCGGCGGGGTGGACGTAGTCGGCTGAGCAGATCACGTCCGTGGCGAGGGGGAACACGTCGTCGAACACCGGCTTGTGGGAGCCGGCATCGAGGACGACGGGGATTCCCTTCGTGGCGCCACGCTCCTCAGCGGCGGCCAGCGCCGCGGACCGGGCCAGGGCGGCGTGGTGGCCGTCCAGCAGCACGACGTCGATGCCGGACAGGTCGGGGCCGGAAATCTTACCGAAGCGCGGGACCTGGCCCGACCCGCTCACCACGGAACGCTCACCGGACGCGGCATTGAACAGCACCGTGGACGCCGCCAGTTCGAAGCCGGGCGGGGCCACGTCGACCACCTCGACGCCGGCGCCCGCGAGGTCGGCCGCTACCAGCCGCGCCGCGGGCGTCGAGCCGAGTGCTGTCCACAGCCGGGCCCGTCCGCCGAGCGCCGCGAACGCGATCGCGGCCACCGCCGCCGGCCCACCGGCGGCGAGCCACGACCGCTCGGCCACGGTCTTCTCGTTCGGGCCGGGCAGCCGGTCGACCAGTTGCACCACGTCCAGCGTGGCCAGTCCGACGAACAGTCCCCCGACCATCACGCGGGGTCCCTTTCGGGGGAGCGCAGCGGAGGAGAAGGACGCGGTGGGGTGCTCATGCCAGCTCCGCGGCCTCCCGCGCGACCACGCACAGCGCGGTCCCGCCGGGCACCTCGAGGATCGCCTTGCCCGTGCGCAGTGCTCGCCGCCGGGCACCGAGGCTCTCGAGACGTTCGACCTCGGCGGCGAGGTCGTCGGTGACGATGTGCAGGTGCGAGGTGACCTCGCTCACGATCTCGGCCGGCTGCAGGCGGACGTCCAGCGCCCAGTCACGCGCCGGGCGCAGCGCGGTCTCCGGCTCCTCGACCTCGCGCCATCGGCCGCCGAGCAGGCTCTGGAAGAACCGCACCTCGGCCGCGTACTGCTTGCGCGGGACGTCCAGGCAGAACCGGCTGACCCGGCTGCGGTGGCCACCCGGCCAGAGGACCGGGCCGGGGACGGCGGTGCCGCAGAGCTTCACCAGGCAGTACGTGAACCCCGCCGGCGACCGCATCACGAAGTAGCCGTGCGGTGACTCCTCGACCAGCTCCGCCCCGCTGGCCTCCGCCGCCTCGGCCGCGGCGAACGGGTCGGGTACGTGCAGGTCGAGGTGCAGCCGGGTGGGTCCGTCGCCGAGGCGTTGCAGCTTGAGGTAGGCCTCGCCGGCCGGCGGCAGCAGCGTGGCGAACTCACCGTGCACGCCACGGAACGGCGAGAGCGGATAGCCGGTCGCGCCGGCCCAGAACCGCGTCCCCGCGTCGAACTCGCCGGCGGGGAAGTCGAGGAACACCGTCAGCCAGGCCGGCTGCCGGTCGATGGCACCCATATCAGGAGGACGCCAGCGCCCGGCTGCGGTCGCGCGCCGCCTCCATGGCGGTCATGAACGCCGCCTTGACCCGGTGGTCCTCCAACTCCCGCAGCGCGGCGGCCGTCGTCCCACCCGGCGAGGTGACCCGCTCCCGCAGCACGGTCGGGTGCTCACCGGAGTCGGCCAGCAGTTTCGCCGAGCCGTACATCGTCTGCACGACGAGCGCGGTGGAGATGTCCCGGGGGAGGCCGAGCATCACGCCGGCATCGATCATCGCCTCGACCACGAAGAACAGGTAGGCCGGACCGGAGCCGGAGATCGCCGTGACCGCGTCCTGGTACTTCTCCGGGACGGTCACGACCTTGCCGACGGCCGACATCAGCTCGGTGGCGTGGTCGACGTGCTCGGCGGTGGCCGCCGCGCCGGCGGAGACCGCGGCCATGCCCTCGTCCACCTGGGCGGGCGTGTTCGGCATCACCCGGACGACCGGGGTGCCCTCCGGCATCGCCGCCTCGATCCGGGACGTGGACAGGCCCGCGCACAGCGAGACCACCAGCGTGCCCGGACGGATGGCCGCACCGACCGCCGGCAGCACCTCGTCCGCGTCCTGCGGCTTCACCACGATCACGACGGTGTCGGCGGCGGCGGCCGCCTCGGCGGTACCGGCGGTCCGGATGCCGTGGCGTTCCTCCATCTCGGCGAGGCGGGGGCCGTGGCGATCCGCGGCGGTGATCGAACCGGGCGCCCAGCCGGCCCGGAGCAGGCCGGCGATCAGGGTCTCCCCCATCACGCCGGCACCGATCACGGCGAGGCTGGTCATCGGCCGGCCACCAGTTCCGCGATCTGGACGGCGTTCAGCGCCGCCCCCTTGCGCAGGTTGTCGCTGGTGACGAACAGCACCAGGCCACGCCCGCCGGGCACCGAGGCGTCCGACCGGATCCGGCCGACGTAGCTGGGGTCGGTGCCGGCGGCGTCGCGCGGGTTGGGCACGTCGGCGAGCACGACGCCGGGCGCGGTGGCAAGCAGGCCGGTCGCCCGGTGCACGCTCATCTCCTCCGCGAACTCCGCGTGGATGCTCAGCGAGTGCCCGGTGAACACCGGGACGCGCACGCACGTGCCGGCCACCAGCAGGTCGGGGATGTGCAGGATCTTGCGGGACTCGTGCCGCAGCTTCTGCTCCTCGTCGGTCTCGCCGCTGCCGTCGTCGACGAGCGCACCGGCGAGCGGCACCACGTTGAACGCGATCGGCTTCACGTACGGCGCCGGGTCCCCGGCGGGCACAGCGGAACCGTCGAGGGCGAGCTGGGCAGGGTCGTGTGCGGCGGCGTCCGCGGTCTGGTCGGCGAGCGCCCGGACGCCCTTGACGCCCGAGCCGGAGACCGCCTGGTACGTGGCGACGACCAGCCGCTGCAGGCCCGCCGCGTCGTGCAGTGGCTTCAGGACCGGCATCGCGGCCATGGTCGTGCAGTTGGGATTGGCGATGATGCCCTTGGGCGGGTTGATCGCGTCCTCGGGGTTGACCTCGGAGACCACCAGCGGGACGTCGGGGTCCTTGCGCCATGCGGACGAGTTGTCGATGACGATCGCTCCGGCGGCGGCGACCCTGGGCGCGAACTCCCGCGACATGGTGGCACCGGCGGAGAACAGCGCCAGGTCGAGCCCGGAGAAGTCAGCGGTCGCGGTGTCCTCCACGATCACCTCGCCGCCGGCCCAGGCGAGCGCCTGCCCAGCCGAACGGGCGGACGAGAAGAAGCGGATCTCGTCGACCGGGAACTGGCGTTCCGCGAGCAGCGTCCGCATCACAGCGCCGACCTGACCGGTTGCCCCAAACACACCAACACGCATGGGCGTCAGTTTACCGATCGGCTCTGCCACCACCCTCCGGCCGTCCCACCGGCGCTCCGGGCCGGTGGCCTCAGCGCATGATCTCGCGCGCGAATCCCAGGTACCGGGTGCCCTTCATGGCGACCGTCCCGTTGTCGCCGACCGCCAGCAGCCCGTACTCGCTCTCCGGCACCTCGAGCTCGAACCGCTCCCCGCTGGGCTGCTCGAAGGAGACGAAGTAGCGTTGGCTCACCGTCGTGTCGCCTCCGCCCGTCGTCTCGATCCGCCTGTCGAGGACGCGGGCCGCCGCGCTCACCTCAGGGGCGGCGTTGTCGCGCGCCGCGACCCGTGCCCGGTTGACCACGCCGACGACGATCATGACCACCACCGCGATGAAGAAGACCACGACGAGTCCCTGCATCATCGCGAAGCTCTGGTTGAAGCTGTCGAAGTCGGGCATGCGGTCAGGCTAGCCGCGTCCGCGTCCCTCGCGGGTCGTCTAGAACCAATCGACGTAAGGCGCCAGCAGCGCGTAGCCGACGAACGCAACGAAATCGAGCAGGAAATGGGCGACGATCAGCGGCCCGACGCGTTTCGTCCGCAGGTAGACCAACCCGAACACCAGGCCCATCACGAGGTTGCCGAGAAAGCCGCCGAAGCCCTGGTAGAGGTGGTAGCTGCCGCGTACCACGGCGGAGGTGACCAGCACCACCCACGGCGCCCAGCCGAGCTGCCGCGTCCGGGTGAACCAGAAGCCGACGATCACGACCTCCTCCAGCACCGCGTTCATCGCCGCCAGCCCGATCAGCACGGGCACCGTCCACCAGTTCTCCTGCAGGTTGGCCGGCGACATGATGGTGTTGAACCCGAGCGCACGGGCAACCACGTACAGGCCCAGGCCGGGAATGCCGATGCCCGCGGCGAGCGCGAACCCCCAGCCGATGTCGAAGCGCGGACGCCGTAGGTCGAACCCGATCCGGCTCCGGTCGGCGGTGAGCTGCAGCAGGTACAGCGCGATCAGCGCCGGCACCGTGGGGAAGACGATCGCGGCGAGCTGGTAGGCGAGGTCCAGCCAGGGACGGTCGGGCGCCACCGAGTTGTTGATCGAGGTGGTCTGCTGGTTCAGCGGGACGTTGCGGGTGAGCTTCTCGATGATCGACAGCAGTGAGTACACCGCCGCCTGGCCGAGCGAGACCCCCAGCACCAGCAGCAGTTCGATCCCCGGCCGCGCCCGGGTGGGCGCGGCTGCGGCCGGCGCGGCCATCAGGTGCGCTGCTCGACCGGCACGGCCAGGTGCCGGCGGGTGAAGGCGAGGCTCGCGGCCAGCACGACCTCGCGCTCCGTCCGGGGCAGGCCCCTCGTGTTCACTTCGATCGTCACGTCACCGGTGTAGCGGACGGCGGCCAGCTCCGCGAGCACGCCGGCGGCGTCCTGGTCGCCCTCGCCGGGCAGGAGGTGCTCGTCCGACGCGCCGTTGGTGCCGTCCGTGAGGTGGACGTGGCTGAGCCGCTCGCCCCAGTCACGGACCAGTTCGAGGGAGGAGAGCCGCGCCGTCGCGGCGTGCGAGAGGTCGAGGGTGAGGTGGTCGACGTCGAGGGCGGCGCAGTCCCAGCTGGGCGCGTAGGCGCGCACCTCACCGCCACCGGGTCCGCGCCAGGGGTACATGTTCTCCACGGCGAAGGTGAGCCCGGTGGACTCCTCCAGCCGCCGGATGCCCTCCGTGAAGCCGGACGCGTAGCTGCGCTGCCACCGGAACGGGGGATGGACCACGACCACGCCGGCGCCCAGCTGGTGGGCCGCCATCGCCGCCCGGTCCAGCTTCTCCCAGGGATCGGGA
Source organism: Propionicimonas sp. (assembly GCF_029975155.1). Classification (GTDB taxonomy): domain Bacteria; phylum Actinomycetota; class Actinomycetes; order Propionibacteriales; family Propionibacteriaceae; genus Propionicimonas. The sequence continues at coordinate 37,677 of NZ_JARKPQ010000234.1, forward strand.
CCCCAGACCCGCTGGGTGAGCAGCAGGGTGGGCGCGTGGATCGCGCAGACCGGCACTTCGTGGTACTCGCTCAGCCGCTCGACCGCGTCCACATCGGCGGACGCGGGATCGACGCCGACCATGACCTCGATCCCGTCGTAGCCCAGTTCACGGGCGAGCGCGAACCCCGCGGCGGTCGACTCGGGGTAGACCGAGGACGTGGACAGCACCACCCGGGGGCTGGCGGCTGGTTCTCGGTGCACTTCACCATGGTAGGCGACGGCCGGACGGGAGCCACCGACTCTCGATTCGCTTCCGCAGGGGCAGATCGTCACAATGGGGGCATGCACGTCGATCATCTGACCTTCGCGGTGGGATCGTCCGGGCTGAAGGCGGAGTCCGAGCGGCTCGGTACCCTGCTGGGCGAACGCTTCCGCGACGGAGGCTTCCACCCCCGCTTCGGCACCCGCAACCACATCCTCCCGCTGGCGGACGACCGTTACCTCGAGGTTGTCGAGGTGCTGGAGCATCCGGCAGCCGAGAAGGCGCCGTTCGGCCAGGCCGTCCGCGCCCGCTCCGAGATGGGTGGCGGCTGGCTCGGCTGGGTTGTCTCCGTCGACGACCTCGCGCCGTTCGAGGAGCGTCTCGACCGGCAGGCCGTGCACGGCTCCCGGCACTTCCCCGACGGTCGCCTGCTCGAGTGGCACCAGATCGGGGTGAAGGGCCTGATCGCCGACCCGCAGCTGCCGTATTTCATCAAGTGGGACTCCGAGCCCTCCCTGCAGCCCCGCGCCCTGGACGGTGACATCCGGCTCGACCGGATCGAGATCGCCGGTGACCGCGCCCGCCTCGAGGAGTGGCTCGGCACGCCCGTCGGCGAGGTCTTCGACGGCGTCCGGATCAAGTTCAGCTCGCCCAACGGCCAGCCGGGCATCCTGTCCGCGACCTTCCTCACGCCCAACGGCAAGGTGAAGATCTAGCTCCAGCACCCAAAGCGCGACCGCAGCGAGGAACGAACTGCGGTCGCGTCACGAAGGGCGCCCGTCCGCCGGGAGCATTTGCACTGTCGATGCTCCTGTAGGCCGAGCAGCGGGGGGCGGTTCACCGTCGAGAGCGCAGATCCTCTCAGGTAGCGAGCGAACAAGCCCTTCGTGACGCCATCGGGCTCGTCCCTCGCCCGACGGCTCCTCAGGGAGCGGACGTGACACTCGTCCCCGCCCGATGGCTTCTCAGGGTGGAGGGATGATGTCAGTGGCAGTGTCTACGTTGCCGTTATGGCCAGGACTGCTTCTTCGTACCGTTGCTCCGAGTGCGGCTGGACCACCTCCAGATGGGTGGGCCGCTGCGGGGAGTGCCAGGCCTGGGGCAGCGTGTCCCAGGGGCCGGCACCGTCCGGCCGGCTGACCTCGACCGCCCCGCTCGAACCGGCCCTGCCGATCGGTCGGGTCCCCCTGGACGAGGCCAGGGCGGTCCCCACCCGCATCGGCGAACTCGATCGGGTGCTCGGCGCCGGGATCACACCGGGTGCGGTGGTCCTGCTGGCCGGGGAGCCGGGGGTGGGCAAGTCCACCCTGCTGCTGGAGGTCGCCAACCGGTGGGCGCGGACGGGCCGACGAACGCTCTACGTCACGGCCGAGGAGTCCGCGGCCCAGGTGCGGCTGCGCGCCGAGCGCACGTCCGCCGTGGTGGACGGCCTGTACCTCGCTGCCGAGGACGATCTCGGCACCGTGCTCGGACACATCGAGCAGCTGGCGCCCGAACTCCTCGTGCTCGACTCCGTGCAGACCGTCCAGGTGCCCGGCTCGGACGCCGCCGCGGGCGGTGTCGCGCAGGTCAAGGAGGTGACCGCGGCTCTGGTCCGGGTCGCCAAGCGGCGGGCCATGCCGGTGATGATCATCGGCCACGTCACCAAGGAGGGCACGGTCGCCGGTCCGCGGACTCTGGAGCACCTGGTCGACGTGGTGCTGTCCTTCGAGGGCGACCGGAACAGCGGCTTCCGGATGCTGCGGGCGAGCAAGAACCGGTTCGGGCCGGCTGACGAGGTGGGCTGCTTCGAGATGGTGGAGTCGGGCATCCGCCAGGTCACCGACCCGAGCGGCCTGTTCACCTCCCAGCACGTCGAGCCGACCCCCGGCACCTGCCTGACCATCTCGCTCGCGGGCCGCCGTCCGCTGCTGGCCGAGGTACAGGCACTGGTCGCCCCGAGCCCGGCGCCGGCCCCCCGGCGGGTCACCCACGGCATCGAGGGCAGCCGGGTGGCGATGATCCTCGCCGTGCTGCAGCGGCGGGCCGGCGTCCGGCTGCACAACAAGGAGGTGTACGTCTCCACGGTCGGCGGCGCGAGGATCGCCGACCCGGCCACCGATCTGGCCACGGCGATCGCCGTGGCCTCCGCCGCCGGCGACCGGGCGTTCCGCAAGCCCGTGGTGGCGCTCGGCGAGGTGGGCCTGTCGGGGGAACTCAGGCGGGTGCCCGGGCTCGACCGGCGGCTGGCCGAAGCGGCCCGCCTGGGCGTGCAGGTCGCGCTCGTGCCGCCGGGTGGCTCGACGAAGGTGCAGGGCATCCAGGTGATCGAGGTGGGCAGCGTCGACGCAGCACTCGAGGTGCTGCAGCTGCGCCGCAAACCGCGCCCGGAACGCGAGTCGGACGGCCCACGGCCACGCTTCACCGTGATGGACGGCGGCTGGCAGGCCGAGGAACCAGGCGCCTGAGGCCGATGCGGGCGGATCCGTCGTTCAGGAGGCCTTGGTGACGACGAACGGCTTCCGGGCGGTGGCGTCGCCGGCGAAGGCGGCGGTGGCGACGTAGGTGCCCGCGCCGAGCAGGGACTCCGCGGTCTTGCAGCCCTCGCCGGACCGGGCCACGGGCCAGGTGATGGTGAACTCGTGGGCCTTGCCGGGCTTGAGTCCCTTCACCTTGGCCGACGGCACCCACTTGTCGCAGTGTTCGGTGGTCCAGATCAGATCAGTGCCGCTCTTCACGGTGAGGGTGAAGGTGGACGGCTTCAGATCCAGCACGCAGGACTGCTTGCCGGTGTTGGTGATCGTCAGCGTGAACGGCTGCTTCCCGTCCTGCTTGACCTTCTGGTAACCGGCCAGGCCCAGGGTCGAATTGGTGGCGTCGCAGGCCAGCGGACCCGTCGGCGTCGGACTGGGCGTGGTCGACGGAGTCGGCGTCACCGTCGGCGTGGCCACCGGAGTGACGGACGGCGGCGACGCGACGATCGGCGCCTCTGGCTGCGGCCGGAAGACCCAGGCGAGCGCCGCGACCACCAGCACCAGCGCGAGGACTACTGCCCCGCGCCGCAGCCAGTAGACCCGGGTCGACTCAGGTCCGACCGGATGGAGCAGCGAACCCATGACGTTCAGGCTAGTGCGCGGTCTGCCGACCCGGCCGCACCACGCCGGGCGGGCAGCCGCAAGCATCCTGCCGGACCGGGTACCGTTGGGCGGACCAGCACGAGACGAGCGCGGAGTCCACCATGACCGATCCCTACGCCGAGTCTTCGGCCGCGAACGCGGGCGACCAGACGATCCCGCTGGTCCCGGAGGACGGCTTCGCGGAGGTGACGCAGCGTCCGTTCGCCGACGAGACCCTGATCGACCCGCTGGCCAACGATCCCTGGGCGTCGGGTCCCGGCCTGGGCGCCTCGGCCGAGCGCGTCTCGCCGGCCTCAGCTCAGCCGGCTCCGCACGCCCCAGCGCCCGCGGCCCCGACCCTGCCGCCTGCTCCTCCGGTTGCCTGGCCCGCGCCGGGTACGGATTCCCCGTCGTGGGGCTTCCCGGCCCCCACGGCCTACCAGACGACCCCCGCGCCCGAGGCGCAGCCCCGTCCGATCACCTACCCGCAGCCGCCGACTCCCCCGGCCGACCAGCGCCCCTGGGCGGACGCCTATCCCGAGCCGAGCGGGCCCGCGGGGGCGATCCCCGCTCAGGCCTATGCGCCGAGTCCCTACGCCGGCCAGCAGTGGCCGGCCGTCCCCGAACCACATCGTGAGTACGGCTACGGCTTCGACACCGCCACCGATCACCCCAACGCGATCCCCGCGCTCGTCACGGGCATCATCGGGCTCGTCCTGTTCTCGCCGCTGGCCCCGGTGGCCTGGTACCTCGGCGCGAAGGGCCAGCGCGAGGCCCGGCTCGATCCGGGTCGCTGGCGCAGCGGTGGCACGCTCGCGGTCGGCAAGGTGCTGGGGATCATCGGCACGGTGATCCTGGCCGCGGTCACGGTCTTCATCTTCCTGGCCATCCTGGCGATCGTCGCCTTCGGCGCCTAGCCGGCCGCCGCCCGCAGACCGGCCACCAAGGCACCGGACGCCACGAGGGCCCGACCGGGATGGTCGGGCCTTCGTGAGCGGTTGCAGGGTCGGTCAGGACTTCTGGCCCAGCGCCGCGGTGCTCTCCGGCAGCGGCGCCTTGGCCACGCCGGAGAACGTGAACGGCAGCTCCGCACCCTCGGGTGCGACGTCCACCACCACGATCTCGCCGGAGTGCACCTCACCGAACAGGATCTTCTCGGCGAGGATGTCCTCGATGTCGCGCTGGATCGCCCGGCGCAGCGGACGGGCGCCGAGCACCGGGTCGAAACCACGCTTGGCGATCAGGGCCTTGGCCGCCGGCGTGAGCTCGATGCCCATGTCCTTGTCACGCAGCCTGGTCTCGATCTCGCCCACCATCAGGTCGACGATGTGCTCGATGTCCTCGTTCGACAACTGGTGGAACACGACGATCTCGTCGACGCGGTTCAGGAATTCCGGACGGAAGTGCTGCTTCAGTTCGTCCGAGACCTTGGCCTTCATCTTCTCGTAGCTGCCGACCTCGTCGGAACTCTGGCTGAAGCCCAGATTCACCGACTTCGAAATGTCCCGGGTACCAAGGTTGGTGGTCATCACGATCACGGTGTTCTTGAAGTCCACCACCCGGCCCTGGGCATCGGTCAACCGGCCTTCGTCGAGGATCTGCAGCAGCGAGTTGAAGATGTCGGGGTGCGCCTTTTCGATCTCGTCGAACAGCACCACGCTGAACGGCTTGCGCCGCACCTTCTCGGTCAGCTGGCCGCCCTCTTCGTAACCGACGTATCCGGGCGGTGAACCGAACATCCGCGACGCGGTGTGCTTCTCGGAGTACTCGCTCATGTCGAGGGTGATCAGCGCGTTCTCGTCGCCGAACAGGAATTCGGTGAGCGCCTTGGTGAGTTCGGTCTTGCCGACACCGGACGGTCCGGCGAAGATGAACGAACCGCTCGGCCGCTTCGGGTCCTTCAGCCCTGCCCGGGTGCGACGGATCGACCGGGAGAGCGCCTTGACCGCGTCGTGCTGGCCGATGTAGCGCTTGCCGATCTCCTCCTCCATCTTCATCAGCCGCGAGGACTCCTCCTCGGTCAGCTTGAACACCGGAATGCCGGTGGAACTCGACAGGACCTCGGCGATCGCCTCCTCGTCCACCTCCGCGGGCACGTCGGAGTCGCCGATCTTCCAGGCCTCCTCCTTCTCCGCCCGCCCGATGGTGAGCTTGCGCTCGTCATCGCGCAGCCGGGCGGCCAGCTCGAAGTCCTGGGCGTCGATCGCCGCCTCCTTCTGCAGGCGGACGGCCGCGATCTTCTCGTCGAACTCGCGCAGGTCGGGCGGAGCCGTCATCCGGCGGATCCGCAGCCGGGCACCGGCCTCGTCGATCAGGTCGATCGCCTTGTCCGGCAGGAACCGGTCGGAGATGTACCGGTCGGCCATCTGGGCGGCGGCGGTCAGCGCGCCGTCCGTGATGGTGATCCGGTGGTGCGCCTCGTAGCGGTCGCGCAGGCCGCGCAGGATGTCGATCGTCAGCGCGATCGACGGCTCGGCCACCTGGATCGGCTGGAACCGGCGCTCCAGCGCGGCGTCCTTCTCGATGTACTTGCGGTACTCGTCGAGGGTGGTCGCACCGATGGTCTGCAGCTCGCCGCGGGCCAGCATGGGCTTCAGGATGGACGCGGCGTCGATCGCGCCCTCGGCCGCACCGGCACCCACGAGCGTGTGGATCTCGTCGATGAACAGCACCACGTCGCCGCGGGTCTTGATCTCCTTGAGCACCTTCTTCAGGCGCTCCTCGAAGTCGCCACGGTACCGGGAGCCGGCCACCAGCGCACCCAGGTCGAGGGTGTAGATCTGCTTGTCGCGCAGGGTTTCGGGGACGTCGCCGCGGACGATGGCCTGGCTCAGGCCCTCGACCACGGCGGTCTTGCCGACGCCGGGCTCGCCGATCAGCACCGGGTTGTTCTTGGTGCGCCGGGAGAGCACGGTCATCACCCGCTCGATCTCCTTCTCGCGCCCGATCACCGGGTCGAGCTTGTTCTCGCGGGCGGCCTGGGTGAGGTTGCGGCCGAACTGGTCGAGGATCGTCGCCGCGGACGCCGCCGGCCCGGACTCGGGCGCGCCGGACGTGGCGGCCTCCTTGCCCTGGTAGCCGGACAGCAACTGCAGCACCTGGTTGCGGACGCGATTGAGGTCGGCGCCCAGCTTGATCAGCACCTGGGCCGCGACGCCCTCGCCCTCCCGGATCAGGCCGAGCAGGATGTGCTCGGTGCCGATGTAGGGATGGTTGATCTGCAGCGCCTCGCGCATCGAGAACTCGAGCACCTTCTTGGCCCGCGGCGTGAACGGGATGTGGCCGGTCGGCGCCTGCTGGCCCTGGCCGATGATCTCCTCGACCTGCTCGCGCACCGCCTCCAGCGAAATGCCCAGCGACTCCAGGGCCTTGGCGGCCACCCCTTCACCCTCGTGGATGAGGCCGAGCAGCAGGTGCTCGGTGCCGATGTAGTTGTGGTTGAGCATGCGTGCCTCGTCCTGGGCGAGGACGATCACCCGCCTGGCGCGGTCGGTGAACCGATCGAACATGCGTGGAACTCCTTAATCCAGCGGCTGCGGAGCATGTGTGAATCGCCTCGATCCGCCCCTGGTCCGCCTCTTCAGCTTAGTCAACGTACCTGTCGCCGCCCTCCTTCCCTTGTTCGCCCCGGGCTCAATTGCGCAGCGGCGGCCGCGTCACCGCCTCGGCCGGACGCAGTCCGCCCCCGGCTCGACGCGGCGAGCCGGGGGCGGAAGGGCAGGTGTGCTGCGAAACCGGGGAGGGTCAGCTGTGGGCGCGCTCGTAGGCCTCGCGCACCTCGGCCGAGACCCGGCCGCGGGAGGAGACCTGCATTCCCTGGGCAGCCGCCCATGCACGGATGTCGGTGGCTGCGGTGCCGCTGGACTTGCGGCGGCCGGAGCCGGAGCGACGCCCGGCGGCATTCCGCTCGCGCTCACCGGCGGCGATGTACGGCGCAAATGCGTCGCGCAACGTCTTGGCGTTGTCGGCGGAGAGGTCGATGGTGTAGTTGATTCCGTCCAGAGCGAAGGAGATGGTCTCGGCGGCTTCGCTGCCATCGATGTCGTCGGTGTGGATCACCTGAACACGCTTGGCCATGTCGGTCCTTTCATAGAAGTCGTCGCAGCGCGACTCTCGGTTTAATGCTTCCCCTCAATGCCGGTCAGCATATACCCACGCACCGTATCGGCAAACCCGCTGGAGCATTCTTCCGCCATTCAGCGCGGGCGGGCAATCACCCGAGCGGGCCGGCGCCGGGGGTTGAGCCCGTCCGGCACATTGCGCGCGGGCGCTAATCGATGACGCTGCGACCAACGCGCAACCCGGCTTCGGCCACGCCGAAGCGCACCCGGAACGGGTGATTACGCGAATCGCGGCTCAGGCGTGCTGGCGCTGCTCACCGGGAAGCACCGGCGGGTTGGCCAGCGCCTGCAATTCGATCACCGTCGGAGCGGCGTCGCCGTCCCAGATGTCCGCGGCGTCGCGGCGTCCGGAAATCCGGCGCGGCAAGGCCAGCACCTCGGCCTCAGCGGCGAGCTGCTCGGACAGCTGCACCTGCAGCGCGGCCTTGTCGCCACGCAGCTGGGCAGTTTCCTGGGAAAGCCGGGCCGCTTCAGCCCGGGAGGTGTTCAGCTTGCTGCGCAATTCGCCATTGCGGCTTTGCAGCACCTGGAGCAGCCGGACGTGCTGGACGCGTTCGGCATGGAGTTTCTCCCCTGACCGTCGGGAATCGGCGGCCTGCTGAGCCATCATCGTGGTTCGAGTCACCCTGACCTCGCGCCAGGCGAAGACACAGGCAACGATGCCGCCGGTGACGGCTACCACGATCCCGGCGCGGGCCATCCAGACCCCTCCGAAACCAGCGGCAACTGCGACGACGGCCGACCCGAGCAACGAGAGCCACGCGTAACGGCGCAGCGGGGAAGGATTCGCTTTTCTCGGCGTGACGGCGGTATTCACGCCCCGGAGTCTAGTCAGGCGTATGGGGACTTCCCGGAATGGTGGACGGCGTGGCGTCCTCCTTTCGGGGACGTGGAATCCGGCACGAGCGCTCGAGAAACGCCCCGGCGACCGCCAGCGCAGCGCTCGCGACGACCGCCACGACGGGGCTGACCAGGCGCTCGCGCGGCAGGTTCACCTCCAGCCGGCGCCACAGGAAGGCCGCCACGGCGGCGTAGCCACCGACCAGTGCGGTGCCGCCGAGCAGGCACGCCTTGCCGAGCACCAGCAGGGCGACAGCACGCCGCGGGGGCACCGGCAGCCGGCGCACCTGGATGGTGCGATGGGTACGGACCGCCTCGACGCCCACCACGGCGGCGAACACCGCGATCACCACGGTGACGGCCAGCGGCAGCTGAGGCACCTCGCCGGTGAACCGGTCAAGGGCGGTGAACAGCGACCAGCCCAGGCCGATCCCGACGACGAGCGCCACCCCGACCGACTGCCAGCTGGTCGGGGTGACCGTTGCCGGGGGTGGCACGGGCTTGGGCATCAGTCGATCCGCAGGTCGTCGCGGCGCCGGACGCCGGACGCGTCCAGGTCGGTGAGCAGGTCGGCGATGCGGCCGTGCCCGACCAGCTCGGCGTCCGGCTCCACCTCGTGCCACGGCACCAGCACGAACGCCCGCTCGTGCGCCCGCGGGTGCGGCAGGGTGAGGTGCTCGCCGTTCAGGACGCGGTCGCCGACGGCGATCAGGTCGACGTCCACCGTCCGCGGTCCCTGTGGCACCAGCCGGACGCGCGCGAAGGCGTCCTCGATCGCCAGTGCCCGCTCGAGCATCACCATGGACGCCAGGGTCGACTCGGTGACGACGACGAGATTGAGGAAGTCGGGCTGGTCGACGTTGCCGACCGGGGTGGTCTCGTACACGCTGGAGATGCCGGTGATCTTCAGTCCGGGGGTGGCCCGCAGCGCGTTGACGGCGCCCTGCAGGTAGTCGAGCCGGTCACCGAGATTGGAGCCGAGGGAGAACACGGCAACCCGCAGCGGCGCCATGCCGGAGAGGGTGTCGACGTCGAGGTAGGCACCGGTCACGTGGGGTTCCTCCTGGTCATCGTCACGGCCACGTCGGCCACGGGGACCGGCAGCGGGGCCTGCGGCTTGTGCACGGTCACCTCCACCTCGGCGACCAGCGGCTGGGCGAGGCAGGTGGCGGCGACCCGCTCGGCGAGCGTCTCGATCAGGTCGACCGAGTCGGAGCCGGCGACCTCCGCCACCTGCCGGGAGAGCTCGGCGTAGTCGACGGTGGTGGCCAGGTCGTCGCTGGCCGGCCGGGGACGCAGACGGCAGGCCACGTCGATCACGAACAGTTGAGGCGTGACCTTCTCGGCCGCGTACACCCCGTGCCGGGCGGTCACCTGGATGCCGGTCAGCCGGATCTGGTCGGGACGCTCCATCACTCCACCTCCATACCGGCGACCCTACCGGGAGTCAGCCGGGTGGCGACGGCGATGGCGTCCCGGTGCGCGCGGACGGTGTGCGTCCGCACGCCCCAGATGCCGCGGGCGGCGAGCAGGGTGGTGATCGCGACACCCGCGTCGTCGCGTTCCTTCGGTGGCCTGGGTCCGTCCGGGACGGCGAGGAGTTCGCCGAGGAAACGCTTGCGGGACGCGCCGACCAGGAGCGGACGGCCCAGCGTGGCCAGGTCGTCCAGGTGCTGCAGCAGCGCCCAGTTGTGCGCGGCGGTCTTGGCGAAGCCGAGACCGGGGTCGAGGATCACCCGGTCGGCGTCGATCCCCGCGGCGACGGCGGCCGCGAGCCGGTCGGAGAGTTCGGCGCGGACCTCTGCGACGACGTCGGTGTAGTGCGCGAGGTCGGCCATCCGGTCGGAGTGGCCGCGCCAGTGCATGGCGACGTAGTCGGCGTCGAGGCCGGCGACGGCCGGCAGCATGTCGGGGTCGGCAAGGCCACCGGAGACGTCGTTGACCAGGACAGCCCCCGCGCCGACCGCTGCGACCGCGACCTCGGCGCGCATGGTGTCGACCGAGACCGCGACCCCGGCTCCGCTGAGCTGTCCGATCACCGGCAGCACCCGGTCGAGTTCCGCGTGCGGATCGACCCTGGCGGCCCCGGGGCGGGTGGACTCGCCACCGACGTCGACCAGGTCGGCACCGTCCGCGTGCAGGGCGAGCCCGTGCCGGACGGCTGCGTCCACGGCAATGAACTCGCCGCCGTCCGAGAAGGAGTCGGTGGTGACGTTCAGGATGCCCATCACCAGTGTCCGGCCAGGCTGCGGCAGTCGGGTCACGGACGGCAGCCTACCGACCGCCCCACACGCCGAACGCCTCCGTTCCGGTCAAACGCCACCGCGCCGGCTGGAGCGTTTGACCGGAACGGAGGCGTTCGATGACTGCGGGCTGGGGATGCTGTGGACAGCGGCCATCGGATCCGGAGCCCTGTGGATGGCTGACCGGCTCGACGCCCGATTGCCGAGGGTAGAGACATGACGTTGATCAGCTACGCCGACTGGTACGAATCCGGCCGCACGCGCACCCAACTCGAGCGAGCGCTCGCGACCGGCGGAGTCCGCAGGCTGCGCCGTGGCGTGCTCACCGACGCGGACGAGTCCCGACAGACATCGGTCACCTATCGTCTCCAGATCAGGGCCGCGTCCATCTATCTGGGCGAGCGAACGTATTTCAGCCATTTCTCCGCGGCGGCGCTGCATGGACTTCCGCTGCTGGCGCGCCGGATGAAGGAGGTGACTGTCGTGCGGACAGCGGGTGGGCACGGCTCGATCCACCCGACTCTCCACGCGAGAGCCGCCGTCCTCGAGCCGTCGGACGTCTGCGAGATCGATGGTCTGCCGGTCACGTCCTTGAGCCGGACGCTGGCCGACCTGGCCCGCATCCTGCCCTTCGAAGAGTCCGTGATGCTCCTGGACGCAGGGCTCCGGGCCGGCGCGGAGCGTCCCGAACTGCTCGACCGGACCAGTACGGGTCGCGGCTGCCGCATGGCCGAGAGAGCCATCGGCTTCGCGGACGAGGACGCGGAAAGCCCCGGGGAGTCGCTCAGCCGCGTCCGGATGCACCAGGCCGGGCTGGTCATGCCAGAGCTGCAGAAGGTGATCACGGATCCTTTCGGGCAGTTCCTGGGCCGCGGCGACTTCTTCTGGGAACACACCCAGACCGTGGGTGAGTTCGACGGCGAGGTGAAGTACGGCGAACTGGTCGTGTCCGACACGGACCTGGCCCAGGTCGTCATGGCTGAGAAGCGTCGCGAGCAGGGCGTCGCCGATGTCGTGCGAAGAGTCGTCCGCTGGACCTGGCCCGACCTCTGGAACCACGCCATGGTCCACCGCCTCGCACCCGTCGTCGGCTATGCCTCATCATCGAATGCCTCCGTTTCGGTCAAACGCCACCGCGCAGGCTGGAGCGTTTGACCGGAACGGAGGCGTTCGGCGGGGTCGGGGTCAGCCGATGATCAGACTCATCGCCTCGGCGCGGGTGGCCGGGTGGGCCATCACACCGCGGACGGCGCTGGTCACCGTCTTGGCGCCCGGCTTGCGGACGCCACGCATGGTCATGCACAGGTGCTCGCACTCCACCACGACGATCACGCCCTGGGGGTTCAGGTGCTCGACGAGGGCGTCCGCCACCTCGGAGGTCAGCCGTTCCTGCACCTGGGGACGCTTCGCGAACGCGTCCACCAGTCTGGCCAGCTTGCTCAGCCCGGTGATCCGTCCCTTCGCCGGGATGTAGCCGACATGGGCGACGCCGGTGAACGGCAGCAGGTGGTGCTCGCAGGTGCTCCACACCTCGATGTCGCGCACCAGCACCATCTCGTCGTGGCCGAGGTCGAAGGTCGTCGCCAGGATCTCGGCGGGGTCCGCCTCGAGCCCGTCGAACATCTCCACGTAGGCCTTGGCCACCCGCAGCGGGGTGTCGCGGAGGCCGTCGCGATCGGGGTCCTCACCGATGCCGAGCAGGATCTCGCGGACGGCGGCAGCCACCCGGTCGACGTCGACCGCCATCGCTCAGGCCCCCGGCCGGTCCTGGCCGGCGCCGTCGTTGCCGGGCTCGCCCGCCGGCTGACCCGGGTGGGACGCGCCCTGCGACGGCACGCCCTGCGGCGGCGCGAAGAACGGCCCGGACGGATCCTGCGGGTAACCGGGCTGACCGGTCGCCGGATCGTACGGCTGGCCGTACGGCGGGTACACCGGCTGCCCGTACGCCTGCGGCGGGTACGGCGGCTGCTGCGGGTAGCCCTGCCCGTAGGGCGGCTGCGGCACGCCCGCATACGGCGGCTGACCGGGCGAGCCGTACGGAGGCTGCTGGCCGAAGGGCGGCGGCAGCTGCTGCTCCGGTCCCGACGCGGGCACCGGAACCGGCACCGGCTCGGACGGCAGCACGCGCTCCGGCGGGTCCACCGGCGGGATGTCGCTGGGCTTGCGGGTCTCGGAGCCCGTCCACGCCGGACGCTTCGGCCACCGCTTCAGCGGTTCGAAGATCTTGGCGACCTGCTCCTTGTCGAGGGTCTCCTTCTCGAACAGCTGGCGGACCAGCTCGTCCAGCACCTCGCGGTTGGCCTCCAGGACGTCGAAGGCCTCCTGGTGGGCGTTGGCGATGAACCGGGCCACTTCCGCGTCCACCTTCGCCGCGACCTCCTCGGAGTATTCGCGCGTCGAGCCCGCCCCGTAGTTCATGCCGAGGAACGGCTCCTGGTCGCCCGAGCCCAGCTTCACCGCGCCGAGCGCCTCGGTCATGCCGTACTCGGTGACCATCGCCCGGGCCAGCTTCGTGGCCTTCTCGATGTCGTTGCCCGCCCCCGTGGTCGGATCGTGGAAGACCAACTCCTCCGCAGCCCGCCCACCCAGCATGTAGGCCAGCTGGTCGAGCAGCTCCCCGCGGGTCTGGCTGTACTTGTCGTCGTCGGGCATCACCATCGTGTAGCCCAGCGCGCGCCCCCGCGGCAGGATCGTGACCTTCTGCACCGGGTCGGTACCCGGCATCGCGGCGGCGACCAGCGCGTGGCCGCCCTCGTGGTAGGCGGTGATCAGCAACTCGCGCTCGTTCATCACCCGGCTGCGCTTCTGCGGGCCGCCGATCACGCGGTCGATCGCCTCGTCCAGCTGCGGCTTGGCGATGAACCGCAGGTTCATCCGGGCGGTCAGCAGCGCGGCCTCGTTCAGCACGTTGGCCAGGTCGGCGCCGGTGAAGCCCGGGGTGCGCTTGGCCACGACGGCGAGGTCGACGTCCGGGGACATCGGCTTGTTGGCCGCGTGGACGCGCAGGATCTGCAGGCGGCCCTTCATGTCGGGAGCCTCGACGGGGATCTGCCGGTCGAACCGGCCCGGACGCAACAGCGCCGGGTCGAGCACGTCCGGCCGGTTGGTGGCCGCAATCAGCACGACGCCGCCGTGGACGTCGAAGCCGTCCATCTCGACCAGCAACTGGTTCAGGGTCTGCTCGCGCTCATCGTGGCCACCGCCCAGGCCGGCCCCGCGGTGGCGTCCGACTGCGTCGATCTCGTCGATGAACACGATCGCCGGGGCAGCCTCCTTGGCCTGCTCGAACAGGTCCCGGACGCGGGACGCGCCCACGCCGACGAACATCTCGACGAAGTCCGAGCCCGAGATGGAGAAGAACGGCACCCCGGCCTCGCCGGCGACGGCCCGGGCCAGCAGCGTCTTGCCCGTGCCGGGTGGGCCGTAGAGCAGCACGCCCTTGGGGATCTTCGCCCCGACCGCGGTGAACTTGGCGGGCTCGGAGAGGAACTCCCGGATCTCCTGCAGCTCCTCGATCGCCTCCTCACAACCGGCGACGTCGGTGAACGTGGTCTTCGGGGTGTCCTTGCTGGCCAGCTTGGCCTTCGACTTGCCGAAGCCCAGCACGCGGTTGCCACCGCCCTGGACGTTGTTGAACATGACGAAGAACAGGATCCCGATGATCAGGAACGGCAGCACGCTGAACAGGAAGGTGTTCCACACCGACGGCTGCGGGTTCTCGCCCGACCAGCTGTCGAGGGTGCCGGCCGCCTTGCGCTGGTTGAGCCGCTCGATCAGCTGCTGGCTCTGGGTGCCCACCCAGTAGGAGCGCAGCTTCTGCCCGTCCTTCGTGGTGACCTTGATCGACTGCTCGCCGTCGGTGAGCACCACCTCGCTCAGCGGGGTGTCGCTGTTGATCAGCGTGACGATGTCAGAGGTGGGCTTGTCCGTGTAGCCGCCGACGTTGCCCACTGCCTCGACCACGAGTGCGATGGCCAGGAAGCCGAGCACGATCCAGAGGAGGGGGGATCGGAAGAACCCTTTTGGTTTCATTACCTGCCTTCGTCAGCGGTCGCATTGCGCACATAGGACGATACCGGGAGGCGCAACCGTGTCTGCACCTGCCGACGTGTCAGACCGGTCGGCAGGGTGGGCCGGCAGGGTGGGTCAGCTGTAGACGTGCGGGGCGAGGATGCCGACGTCGGTGAGGTTGCGATAGCGGCCGGCGTAGTCGAGGCCGTAGCCGACGACGAACTGGTTGGGCAGGTCGAAACCGACGTACTTCACCTCGATGTCGGTCTTCATGGCGTCCGGCTTGCGGAACATCGCCATGATCTCAAGGCTCGCCGGGTTGCGGGACGCGAGGTTCTGCATCAGGTAGGTCAGCGTCAGCCCGGTGTCGATGATGTCCTCCACCACCAGCACGTGCCGGCCGACCAGGTCGGTGGACAGGTCCTTCAGGATCCGCACCACACCGGACGACTGCGTGCCCATGCCGTAGGAGGAGACCGCCATCCAGTCCATCGCGCAGTCGATGTGCAGGGCGCGGGACAGGTCGGCCATCACCATGACCGCGCCGTTCAGCACACCGACCAGCAGCGGGTTCTTGCCCTGGTAGTCGCGGTCGATCTGTGCGGCCACCTCCGCCAGGCGGGCCTCGATGTCGGCCCGGGAGTAGAGGACGGTCGTGAGGTCACCGGTGATGTCAGCGGAATCCACGCGGTGACCTTACCCCCCTGTCACCCCTGACGCCGTCCCCGGCCGCGGCTGCGGACGGCCCACCAGCAGGCCGTCCCGCCGCACGATCCGGACGCCGGGCACGTCGACCCAGCGCTGGCCGTGCCAGTCCGTGGCCAGGGCCGCGACCGTGGCCACGTGGCCGGCCGAGAGGTCGGACGCGCCGAGCGTCCGCAACCAGGCCAGCAGCACTCGTCCGCGCAGTGCGGGGGGCAGCGCGGCGAGGCGGTCGCCGTCGAGGCCCGCACCCGGGCCGGCGCCCGTCCCGGTGACAGCCAACTCGGCCGCGGCCAGGTCGTCCAGCAGGTCGGCGTCGGCCCGGAGCAGGTCGGCGGAGCGGGCCAGCGCCTCGGCCACCCCCGGTCCGAGTTCGGCCTCCAGCAGCGGCAGCACCCGCTCGCGCACCCGGACCCTGGCGAACCGCTGCTCACCGTTGTGCGGGTCGGTCCACGGCTCCAGCTCGAGCTCCGCGCAGGCCTGCCGCGTGGTCGCGGCCCGCACCCCCAGCAGCGGACGGACGAACCGGTCGCGGCGCGGCGGCATCCCGGCCAGCGACCGCGCGCCGGAGCCCCGGGCCAGTCCGAGCAGCACGGTCTCGGCCTGGTCGTCGAGCGTGTGCCCCAGCAGGACGAGGTCGTCCGCGGACGCGGCGGCCGCGAGCGCAGCGTAACGGGCGTCCCGCGCGGCCGCCTCGACGCCCGTCCCATCGGGCCGGACGGCCACCCGGACCACGTCCGCGGACAGGCCGAGGCCGGCGAGTTGTCCGGCCACGGCCGCGGCGACCGCGTCCGAGCCGGGCTGCAGTCCGTGGTCGACCACGACGGCACGCACGCTCGTCCCGGTTCGGCGGGCCACCACGGACGCGGCCGCGGCGAGGGCGAGCGAGTCCGGGCCGCCGGAGCAGGCGACGAGCGCGGGGCCGGTGAGCAGGGCCTCGACGGCGCGGACGACCTCGAGCGTGGCCGGCCCGAGCGCCCGACGGGCCATCAGATCCGGTGCAGCCAGAGCTGCGGGTCGTGGATCTCGGCCATGGTCGGCAGCATCCCGGGAGCCTCGAAGGCGCGGTTGAGCGTCGCCACGCCGGCCGCGTCGATCACCATCCGGCAGAACCCCGCGCCGTCCCGGTACTGCTCGCGCTTGAGGTCGAAGCCCAGCAACCGGCGCAGCCACGCGTCCCAGCCCTGCTGGTCGCGGCGGGCCTCGAACGCCGTCCGGATGGTCGAGTAGGTCGGCACGACCTGGCCGCCGACCCGGTCCATCATCACGTCGGCGTGCCCTTCCATCAGCGACATCACGGCCGTGACCTGGTCGAACGCCTCGCGCTGCGCGGGGTTGCTGATCAGATCGCGGACGCTGGCCGGGCGACCGGCACGGGGCCAGCCGAACTGCAGCTCGTCACCGGCCAGCAGCTCGCCGAACAGGCTGAGCAGGTGGCCGCGCAGCCACGGCGCCTCGCCGAACTGGAACCGGTGCGTCTCCTCGTGCAGACACACCCACAGCCGGAAGTCGGACGGGCGGACGCCGAGCTGGCGCTCGACCGCCACCACGTTCGGGGCGACCAGCAGCAGCCGGGGCGCGTCGACGAACGGGTCGAACTGGCCGAGGATCCGGTTGGCGATGACGGCGAACACCACGCCGGCCTGCGCCCCGAGCGTCCGCGCCCTGGCCACGCCGAGTGCCGAGTCGGGACGTGGCTCGCCGATTCCGGAGAGCATCGCCTCCGCCGACTGCGCCACCGCGCTGACCCAGCTGGGCCGGTCGACCACCAGGACGTCGGCGGGCGCCGGACGGTCGAGCAGCGTCACCTCCGCGACATGACCGGTGGCTCTCTCGGCCGCCTCACGCAGCTCCGCCACGACGTCGGCGATCGCCGTGGGACCCAACTCGGGACCGGGGTGCACGAGCGCCCGTCCCGTACTCGCGGCGAAAGTCCAGTCGATGGCCGGCAGGTGCTCCATGGCAACACCCTAGTTATGCCCGCCAGCCAGGGGCTTCCTGGTGAACCCCGGGCTAGCCACAGCCGCAGCGGACGAGCGCGGCCGCGGTGCGGTCCAGCCAGTTGTAGGCGGTGGTCTGACCCCTGGCGCCGTTGGCGATCACGGCGAACGCCAGCCGGGCACCGTCCTTGGTGGTCAGGTAGCCGGCCAGGGCACTGATCCCGGGCAGGGTGCCGGTCTTGGCGTGGACGTTCCCGCGACCGACCCGTTCCGCGGCGTCGTTGAAGCGATGCTCCAGCGTGCCGCTCCTGCCGGCGACCGGGAGACCTGCGGCGACGGCGTTCAGCGTGGGGCTGTTCAGCGAGAGCACGACGGCCTTCGCGAGCACGGCCGGCGTCACCCGGGAGCGGTTGGACAGTCCGCTGCCGTCCACGATCCTCATGCCGTCGGACCAGAGGTCGTGGGCGACCAGCCACGTCCGCACCGCTCCGGCCGCGCCGGCGAAACTCGGCTCCGCGCCGGTGGCGAGCGCCACGTGCCGGGCCAGGATGTCCGCGGCGAGGTTGTCGCTGACCTTCAGCGTGCGCCGGACGATCGTCTCGAGCGGCGCCGACTCCACCGCCGCCACCTCGGCCGCGTCCCGCGGCGCCGTCGCCGCCTTCACCCCGGTGACCCTGATCCCGGCTGCCTCCAGCCGCGCGGCGAAAGTCTTGGCAGCGGTCAGCGCGGGTCTCGGGTGCGACTGCCACGGGTTGAACCGGCCCTCGTCGACCACCAGCGGACTCACCCGCGCGAGGTAGCCGCGCCAGGTCTTCTTCCACGCCGGATGGAAGTCGGGACCGGTGAACAGGCCGGCGTCGTAGCCGAGGCTGACCTTCGTCACCCCTTGTGCGGCGAGTGCGGCGGCGGTCGCCTTCGCCAGGGTGGCCAGCGACGCCGGTCTGGCCCCCGACGTCGACTGCTTGTCGGTCAGCAGCGGATCGCCGCCACCCACCAGGATCAGCTTGCCTCTGGCCGGGCTGACCACCTCCGTCCGGAAGGTGTGGTCGGCGCCCAGCAGGTCCAGCGCGGCGAGGCTCGTCAGTACTTTCAGGGTGGACGCCGGCGCGAGCGGCTTGTCCGCGCTCCGTGCGGCGACGTCGGTCCCGGTGTCGGAGAGCACGGCGATACCGCTCGCGCCGATCCCCGCGCGGGACACCTTGCCGAGCCGCGCCAGCACCTTGTCCTCCGCCGGCAGCGTGGACAGCGCCTCGGACGGAGTGGGCGACGGGGTGACGGAAGCGCTGGCCCGGGTCGGGGCGGACGACGCGTCGCTGACCAGCGGCTGCTCGGCCGTGGCGACCGTGCAGCCGGCCAGCAGGCTCAGGGCGAGCAGGTACCCGAACAGCCTGCCCGGGCGGCAGGTTCGGCACCTTGCTCGGGCCGCAGCAGGCGATAGGCTCGGCGTCAACATCGAGAAACCATTCTGGCAGAGAGGCTGTCGATGACCCCGGAACGCCCGACCTTCGCCCGTCCGAAGATCCAGCCGAGCCTGCATTTCGACGTCACGATCGAGATCCCGAAGGGCACCAAGAACAAGTACGAGATGGACCACCACACGGGTCGGATCCGGCTGGACCGGACCCTGTTCACGTCCACCCAGTACCCCAACGACTACGGGTTCATCGAAGGCACCCTCGGCCAGGACGGCGACCCGCTCGACGCGATGGTGCTCGTGCCCGAGGCCACGTTCCCTGGCGCGCTGATCGAGTGCCGGGCCATCGGCATGTTCCGGATGAAGGACGAGATGGGCGGCGACGACAAGGTGCTGTGCATCCCCGTCGCCGACCAGCGGCAGACCAGCCTGAAGGAGCTCACCGACCTGCCCAACCTGACGCTGCTCGAGATCGAGCACTTCTTCAGCGTCTACAAGGACCTCGAACCCGGCAAGTCCGTCGAGGGCGCCGTCTGGGTGGGCCACGCCGAGGCCGAGATGGAGATCAAGGCCAGCTGGGAGCGCGCCAGGGGCACCTCGTACGAGAACGAGTTCACCAGGGAGTGACCCTGGCGACGTAGATGGCGATCCGAGGCGAACCCAGGGCGCACCGGCTCTACCTGTTGCGCCATGCGGAGGCCGCGAACTTCGGCGCCGACGCTCGCGACATCACCCGCGAGCTGACCCCGCGTGGCCGCGACCAGGCCCGCGAGGTCGGTGACCTGCTCACCCGGCAGCGGGTCGAGCTGGTGCTGTGCTCGACGGCCACGCGGGCCCGGCAGACCGCCGACCTGCTCCGCCTGGACGCGCCCGTCCGCCATCTCGACCGGCTCTACAACGCCGGTGCGCGCCAGCTGCTCGCCGAGCTGTCCGGAATTCCCGACCAGGTGCGGACGGTGCTGGTCGTCGCCCACGCGCCCGGCGTCCCCGCGCTGGCGGACGCCCTCGCCGACCGCCAGCACTCCAGCCCGGACGCCCTGGCACTGATCCGCTACAACTTCCCGCCCGCCACGCTCGTCGGCCTGGAGTTCCTCGGCGGCTGGTCCGCCCTCGCCGACGCCCGGTTGTTCACCGCCCACCACCCCTAGCCGGGCGCTCCGCACCACCGCTCACCCCCGCAACCACCGCTCGTCGAGCCTGTCGAAACGCGCCCCAGGGTCTCGACAAGCTCGACCACCGATTCCGGCGGACAGCCACCACCACGTCCCCACCCACCGCTCGTCGAGCCTGTCGAGACGCATCCCAGGGTCTCGACAAGCTCGACCAGCGATTCCGGGGTCACTCGAAGAGGGCTCGGGCGATCCAGTCGTCCTTGGCGAAGCCGCCGGGGATCGCGAAGACGGCTGAGCCGATGGCGTACGTCCAGTCGTTGAGGGCGTCGCCGGCGTCGAGCCGGTTCTGGATCGGCACGAACTGCTTGGCGATGTTCGCGCAGAAGGCGAGGAAGACCAGACCCGAGGTGGTCACGGGCACACCGTCCACCACCTCGTTGTGGGTGTAGTTGAGGCCGCGGCGCAGGAACCGCCGGCCGGAGTTCTCGTCGGGGTGCGAGCGCCGCGCGTGCGCGTCGGCGGGGATGACCGGATTGCCGGCGGCGTCGGTCGCCGCGAGGTCGAGGGCGTCGGTCTCCAGCGTCCCGGTCAGTGGCGCGCCCGAGTCGAGCCGACGCCCGACCACCTTCTCCTGGCGTTCTCTGGTGGTCCGGTCCCAGAAGTCCAGGTCCATCTCGATCCGCCGCACGACCAGGGTGGTGCCGCCGACGAACCACGGCAGCGGGTCAGTGGCCCACACGGCCTCGTCCAGAAGCTGACCGGTGGGGTTGCCGGTGCCGTCCAGCTGGCCGAAGAGGTTGCGACCGGTCACCGGTGCGCCGGACGCGTCCGTCCCCCGCCACGAGCCGTCCTGCACCCAGAGCGGACGGGCGAAGCTGGCCGCGTCCGCAGTCAGCCGGCGGGCCGCGTAGTCGACGGTGGTGGCGTCGTCGGCGGCGACGATCGCCAGCAGGTCGCCGCCGTGCCACCGGGCCTGCAGCCGGTCGTGCCGCATCGCCGGGATCTCCACGAAGCCGTCCGGACGCTGCCGGGCGAGCCCGGGCAGGGCGAACACCCGCGGGCCGAACCCCACCGTGACCGAGAGGGACACCCCGCCGCGGGCCAGGTCGGGGGTGGGATCACCCGGAATCGGGCGCCCGGCCATCAGCGCCTGGATGTCCCCGCTCCACAGCTTCAGCAGCTTCACCAGCGGCTCGGCGGACAGCTTCCGCAACCTGAACGCCACCAGCCTGGTCACCGCGGGGGTCGGGGTGACGATGCCGGCCTGATGCGTCTCGTGGGGCGAGTAGTCGCGACGGATCACCGCCTCCACCGGCAGCCGGGGCTCCGGCGTGGCTGCGCGGCTGATCCCGGCCCCGGCAAGCCCACCGGCGAGAGCCCCGGCGCTCGCCGCGCCGGCGTAGCCGAGCAGGCTCCGGCGGCCGACCGACTCTGCGGGAGCACCGGTGGGCGCACTCTCCGGCCCCTCCGGCGGCGGACGCTCCCCCGCGTCCGGCGCGTCCCCCGACGACCGATCCCCGGTCACGACGGGCTCTCCGAGGGCGACGCACTCGGCATCGGCGAGTGGTAGTGATCCTCCTCCTCGACGAACTCCTTCACCGGCGCGGTGACCTCCAGCGTCCGGCCGTCGGAGAAGCGGAGGGTGAGGACGACCTGGTCACCGACCACGAACTCCCGCTTCAGCTGCATCAGCATGATGTGGTAGCCACCGGGGGTGAGATGGACGTGGCTCCCGGCCGGCACGACCACGCCGTCGACGGCCTCCCGCATCACCATCCTGCCGTCCTGCTCGGCCATCTCATGGACCTGCACCATGCCGACGTCCGCGCAGTCCGCGCCCACGAGGCGGACGTCCGCGTCGCCGGGGTTCACGATGCTCATGAAGGCGGCGGTCATGGTGGCGTCCTTGGCGCCGGTGGTGGTGCGGACCCACGGTCCCTCCACGCTCAGCCGTGGCGTCTCCGCCCCGGCCGCGGGGGACGCGGACGGGGTCGCGCAGCCCGTGAGCACGAGGCCGAGCACAGCGATGGCTGCCCCGAGGATCTTCCGCATGTCGCTCCTTCACCGGACGGTTCGCACCCATTGTGGCCCGCCGAGGGTGGGCGGCGGGTGGTTCGGAGGCTAGCTTGGCGGTGTGCGAACCGCAGAGCACCCACGCCCGCGCCATCTGCTGGCGCACCTGAGCGACACCCACCTGCGCGACCCGGCGGACCCTCTCGTACGCGGACTGGTCGATCCGCGGCCGCGACTGGTCGCTGCCCTGGAGGCGGCCGCGGCGCATGCACCGGAGGCGCTGGTGTTCACCGGTGATCTGTCCGACGACGGCAGCATAGCGTCATACGTTGAACTACGACGCCTGGTCGAACCGTACGCGCAGGACCTCGGTGCCCGCGTGATCTGGGTGAACGGCAACCACGACGACCGTGCGGCTTTCGCCGCCACGCTTCTCGACGATCCCACCGCTGGCGATGCCCCGCTCAACCAGATGCACCGGCTGGGTGGGCTGCGGCTGCTCTGCCTGGACACGACGGTGCCCGGCGCCGACCACGGCGAGATCGCGCCCGCGTCGCTCGACTGGCTGGCCGGCCAGCTCGCCGAGCCCGCACCCGAGGGGTCGGTCCTCGCCATGCACCACGCGCCGCTGCCCGTCGTCCAGGACCTGGCCGCGAGCTGGGAGCTGCGCGGGCAGGCCGCCCTGGCCGAGGTGCTGGCACACTCGGACGTCCGGGCCGTCCTCGCCGGGCACTTCCACCAGTCGGGGTTCGGCACGATCGCCGGTGTCGGCGTCCATGCCGCCACCTCGCTGTGCTACACCCAGGACCTCGCCGCCGGACGCGGCATCCGCGGCCAGGACGGCGCCCAGGGATGGCACCTGGTTTCGGTGTACGCCGACACGATCACGTCCACCGTCGCACCACTGGGGCACTTCCCCACCGTCGTCGCCGCCCACGACGCCGCCGACTCGGCGGCGCGGCTGGCCGCCCGTGGCGTTCGGATCAGCGACTCCTGAGCGCTGCTCACGAAATCAGCAGGCGACGAATCCTTGCTCACCTCTCGACGTGCCACCTGATACCCCGTAGGGTATAAGCAAGGTCGGCGGGGCTGCCGGCAGGAGGAGCACGAATGGCAGAGGTCGTCATCCTGGGAGCGGGCGTCGCCGGCCATACCGCCGCACTGCATCTGCGCCGCCTCCTGGGTCGCCAGCACAAGGTCACCGTGGTGTCGCCCAACTCGCAGTGGAACTGGATCCCGTCCAACATCTGGGTGGGCGTCGGCGAAATGGCGAAGAAGGACGTGGTCTTCCCCCTCGCGCCGGTGTACGCGCGCAAGGGCATCGCGTTCCACCAGGCGAAGGCGGTCGCGATCCGGCCCGATGGCGACCGCGACGACTCCCGCGGTGCGGTCGACATCGAGTACACCTCGCCGGGCAGGCCGGGCACCACCGAGCGCCTGCGCTACGACTACCTGGTCAACGCCACCGGCCCGAAGCTGCGCTTCGAGGCCACCGAGGGCATGGGGCCGGGCGGCCACACCCAGTCGGTGTGCACGGCCGACCACGCGGTCGAGGCCAACGAGAAGCTGCGCGAGGTGATCGCCGTGCTGAAGTCCGGCACGCCGCAGACCCTGGTCGTCGGCATGGGCCACGGCACGTGCACGTGCGAGGGTGCGGCGTTCGAGTACGTCTTCAACGTCGATCATGAGCTGCGCGAGGCGGGCGTCCGCGACCTGGCCCGGGTGGTCTATCTCACCAACGAGGCCGCGCTGGGCGACTTCGGTGTGGACGGCATGGTCTTCGACCAGCAGGGCTTCCAGACCACCAGCGAGCTGTGGACGGGCTCGCTGTTCCGGGAGCGCGGCGTCGAGGCGATCCTCGGCGCGCACGTCTCGAAGGTCGAGGAGCGGACCGTCCACTACGAGACCCTGGACGGCGCGACCCACACCCTGGAGTTCGACTTCGCGATGCTGATCCCGCCCTTCGGCGGCGTGCCGCTGAAGGCCTTCGACGCCGACGACAACGACATCACCGCGGAGCTGTTCGCCCCGTCCGGCTTCATGAAGGTGGACGCGGACTACACCGCCAAGCCGTACGAGGAGTGGCGCGCGGAGGACTGGCCGACCACCTATGCCGCCCCCGGCTACGACAACATCTGGGCGGTGGGGATCGCGTTCGCGCCGCCGCACCAGATCTCCCGTCCGCTGAAGACCCCGAACGGGACGGTGGTCGCGCCGTCCCCGCCACGCACGGGGATGCCGTCCGGGGTGATGGGCAAGACCGTCGCGCTCACCATCGCGGACCGGATCAGGCACGGCGTGTCCACTGCGCCGCACACCGCGTCCATGGCCCGGATGGGAGCCGCGTGCGTCGCGTCCGCGGGCACGGGGCTCACGAAGGGCTCAGCCGCGGCGATGACGATGCTGCCCGTCGTCCCCGACTACCAGCGCTACGCCACCGGACGGGACGAGCGCGAGACCCGCGGGGAACTCGGCCTGC
The DNA here is from genome assembly GCF_029975155.1 of Propionicimonas sp. Taxonomy (GTDB): domain Bacteria; phylum Actinomycetota; class Actinomycetes; order Propionibacteriales; family Propionibacteriaceae; genus Propionicimonas. The sequence goes on from NZ_JARKPQ010000234.1 coordinate 61,890, forward strand.
ACGGTCACTGGGTGAAGCTGATGCTGCACCACCTGTTCATCTACAAGGCCAAGGCCCGCCCGGGCTGGCAACTGATCCCGGAGTGACGATGAACCAGACCACCACCCACGGCGACCCGGTCGCCGACCTGTCCACGTCTCCGCTGCCGACGAAGAAGACCCTGGCGATGCGCCGCAACCTGCCGTTCCAGGTCACCCGGTTCCTGTCCTTCAACAGCCGGATCATGCGCATGGTGATCAAGGGCCACCACTAGCGCCTGAACGAAAAGGGGACGGGTCCTTTTCCGTTCAGGCGTGAACGGAAAAGGACCCGTCCCCTTTTCGTTCAGGCGAGGGAGAGGAAGAGCTTCTCCAGGGACGAGGTGTCCACGCTGCTGCCGGACGGGTCGTCGCTGATGCACTGCTTGAGGCCGGCGGCGATCACGGCGAAGCCGGCCCGGTCCAGAGCCTTGGAGACGGCGGCCAGCTGCGTGACGATCTCCTTGCAGTCACGGCCGTCCTCGATCATCCGGATGATGCCGCCGATCTGTCCCTGGGCGCGCTTGAGGCGCTTGAGCACCCCGGCAAGGTCATCGGTGTCGAGCTGCATGACGAAGTCCCCCTCGGCGAATCGGACGGTGCCGATCTTACCCGTGGGAGTATCCGCCCCGGGACTCATGACGCCTCCGAGTCCTGCTGTTCGGCGAGTTCCGCGCGGACGGCGTCCATGTCGGCTGCGCGGACGGCCGCGATCAGCTCCTCCAGCGCGGGCGCAGGCATCGCACCGGGCTGCGCGTAGACGAGGATGCCCTCGCGGAAGACCATCAGTGTCGGGATCGACATGATCCGCGCCGCCGCGGCCAACTCACGCTCCGCCTCGGTGTCCACCTTGCCGAACACGAGATCGGCGTGCTTCTCCGACGCCGCCTCGTAGACCGGCGCGAACATCCGGCAGGGACCGCACCAGGCGGCCCAGAAGTCCACCAGCACGATGTCGTTGTCGGTCACGGTCTGCTCGAAGTCCGCGGCCGTGAGGTTCTGTGTCGCCATGCCATTCCTTCCGATATACCCCCTAGGGTATCACGGGGACGTCGCACGGCCAGTGTCGCCGAGGTGGCGGACCCACCGGGTCAACAGTACCCGGGAGCCCGCCACGTCAACGGGACGGAAGGTCAGCGCGCGCGCAGGTACGCGACGCTGTCGGCGACCTCCGCGACGGCGTCCGTCGCGTAGTCGAACTCGATCACCCAGGTGCGGTTCGGCGATGCGTCCAGGATCGGCGCGAGTTCCATGGAGCCGTTGCCCAGCACGACGTTGGTCGCCCCGCTCCGCGACGGCAGCAGCGGGCCGTCCTTGACGTGGAGATGGGTGATCCGGTCGCCATAGGTGGCCAGCAGTCCGGGTACGTTCCGGCCGCCGGCGGTCGCCCAGTAGGTGTCGACCTCCAGCACCACGCGGTCGTCGAGCAGCGACACGAAGAAGTCGTAGGCGGGCACGCCGTCCACGTCCGGCGCGGTGAACTCGAAGTCGTGGTTGTGGTAGCCGACGGCGATCCCGGCCTCGACGAACCGGTCAACCTGGGTGTTCAGGCCGTCCGCGAGCTCACGGATGCCCGCCTCGGACTGCCACTTCTCGGGATCCCAGTACGGCTGGAACACCGTGCCGATGCCGAGCGCCTTCGCCGCAGCGAGGACGGCGTCCGGCTCCGCCAGCAGCATGGCGTGAGCGCTGCCGGCCTTGAGACCGTTCGCCGCCAGAGCCTCGGGCAGCCAGTCGAAGTTCTCGATGCCGAACGGCTCCACCTCGTCCACGCCCATCGCGGCGACGGCGGCGAGAGCGGCGTCCCGATCGGACGCCAACTGGTCGCGCAGGGTGTAGAGCTGAATGCTGACAGTGGCCACGTTGCCTCCCATAGTTGGTATTGATCGCGCTCCCACCGCTCTGAGAGGATAGGATGATCGCGCTCTCACCGTACCGCTTCGCGCCGGTTCCAGCGAGTCCCGATGAATAATCGGACGCTGGCGCGAGACGGTCTGCAGCATCGATTACGAAGGAGTGATTGTGGGCACGTTTCGCGTAGGCATCATCGGGGTGGGTTTCATCGGCACCCTCAAACACCTGGAGGGACTGGCCGCGAACGCAGACCTGTGCGACATCGTCGCCATCTGCGACCTCGTCCCGGAGCGGGCGGAGAAGGCGAAGGCGACCTTCGCGCCCGAGGCCTACACCACCACCGACTGGCACGACGTCGTCAACGACGGCTCGATCGACGTGGTGTACGTGTGCACCTGGAACGTCAGCCACTGCGAGATCACCTGCGCGGCCCTGGAGGCCGGCAAGCACGTGATGTGCGAGAAGCCGATGGCCGTCACCGGCGCCGAGGCGCGCCAGATGCTCGACACAGCGAAGCGCACCGGCAGGACGCTCACCATCGGCTACCAGAACCGGTTCCGCGAGGACGCCCAGTTCGTCCGGGGTGCGGTGGACGCCGGCGAGCTCGGCGAGATCTACGTGGCCAAGGCGCACGCGGTCCGGCGCCGGGGCGTGCCGACCTGGGGTGTGTTCACCGACAAGGAGAAGCAGGGCGGCGGCCCGCTGATCGACATCGGCACCCACGCTCTCGACCTGGCCCTGTGGTACATGGGCAACTACGAGGTCGACTCGGTCACCGGCTCGGTGTACACCAAGCTGCGCGGCAAGCCCGAGGGCAACCCCGGGGGCGGCTGGGATCCGGAGACCTTCAGCGTCGAGGACTCCGCGTTCGGCTACATCCGGATGAAGAATGGCGCCGCGATCTTCCTCGAAGCCGCCTGGGCGCTGAACGTGAAGGACCCGCGCGAGGCCGCGGTCACCCTGATCGGCACCGAGGGCGGCGCCGAGATCGAGAACCACGGCAAGGGCTATGAGGCCACCGTGAACAAGGTGCTCGCCAACCGGATGATCGTCTCCGCCCCCAACGCCAGCAGCCCCGACTCCGAGGGCTTCACCGCGCTCGGCACGCTGGAGACCCGGCAGTTCCTGGAAGCGCTCCGGGACGGGAGGCAGCCGCTGGTGCTGCCGGAGCAGGCCTGCGTCGTCACCGAGGTGCTCGAGGCCATCTACGCGTCCGCCGAATCCGGCCAGCCGGTCCGGTTCTGAGAGAGGAGAGCGACATGAGTCGTCCAGTGACGTTGTTCACGGGTCAGTGGGCTGATCTGCCGTTCGAGCAGGTGTGCTCCTACGCCTCGGAGTGGGGGTACGACGGCCTGGAGATCGCCTGTTGGGGGGATCACCTGGACGTCTACCGGGCCGCCGAGGATGACGCCTACGTGGCGGAGAAGAAGGCCACCCTGGCCAAGTACGGGCTGGGTGTGTGGGCGATCAGCAACCACCTGAAAGGCCAGGCGGTCTGCGATGACCCGATCGACTTCCGGCACCGCGACATGGTCTCGGACCGGGTGTGGGGCGATGGGGATCCCGAGGGGGTGCGGCAGCGGGCCGCGGAGGAGATGAAGCTGACCGCGATCGCGGCCCGCAAGTTCGGTGTGGACACCGTGGTCGGGTTCACCGGATCCAAGATCTGGCAGTACGTGGCCATGTTCCCGCCGGTGCCGGACAGTGTGATCGAGGCCGGGTACCAGGACTTCGCGGACCGGTGGAACCCGATCCTGGACGTGTTCGACTCCGAGGGGGTCCGGTTCGCTCACGAGGTGCATCCCTCGGAGATCGCCTACGACTACTGGTCGACCGTCCTCACCCTTGACGCCATTCAGCACCGGGAGGCGTTCGGGTTGAACTGGGATCCCTCCCACATGATGTGGCAGGAGCTGGACCCGGTGGGGTTCCTGGTCGATTTCGCCGACCGGATCTATCACGTGGACTGCAAGGACACCAAGATGGCGGTCGGGAACGGCCGTAACGCCCGGTTGGGCTCGCACCTGCCCTGGGCCGACCCTCGGCGGGGCTGGACGTTCGTGTCGACCGGCAACGGCGATGTGCCCTGGCAGCGCTGCTTCCGCACCCTGAACCAGATCGGCTACACCGGCCCGATCAGCATCGAGTGGGAGGACGCCGGCATGGACCGGCTCCGCGGCGCGAAGGAGGCCGTGGACTTCGTCCGCGCCAACCTCTTCGACCCACCCGCCACCAGCTTCGACGCCGCCTTCTCCACCCAGGTCCAGCCCGGGGAGTGAGTGGGCGAGCCCTGCAGCGACACTGGACCGGCCCCGGCAGCAACTGCCGGGGCCGGGCCTTTGACAGGAAGCGCATCATGGAGTCATGGGTGTGACAAAGGGCAGACGGACGCTGGTTCTCGGACTGGCCGGCCTGGTGGCCGTGGCCGCCGGCACGGTCGTCGCCACGCAGGCCACCGCGGACCCGGGGTTGCCGCCGCTGAGCGCCGAGGAACTGCTGACGCGGGTCGCCTCGGCGAAGCCGGACGGCCTGTCGGCCACCTTCGTCCAGCACAGTGACCTGAGCCTGCCGGCCCTGCCGGCGCAGGCGACCGGCGACGACGTCCAGGACGCGCTCGCCATGCTGACCGGCGACCACACCGTTCGCGTGTGGGTGGCCGGTCCGGACCGGGCGAAGGCCGCGCTGGTGGACGGGTCGACCGAGACCTCGGTGATTCGCAACGGCAACGAGGTCTGGCGGTGGTCCAGCGAGAAGCAGCAGGCGCGGCACACCGTCCTGCCTGCTGACGCGAAACCCACGCCGTCCGCGACCCCGGCCTCGCCGACAGACGCCGTCCGCACGCTGCTCGAGGTCGTGGAGCCGACCACCGACGTCGCCACGTCGGGCACCGGCTACGTGGCCGGACGCCCGGTGTACCAGCTCGTGCTCACCCCGAAGGACGACGCCAGCCTGGTCGGCCAGGTGCGGGTGTCGGTGGACGCCACCGAGTTCGTCCCACTCGCCTTCCGCGTGATCGCGGACGACGGCAGTGACGCGATCTCGGTCGCCGCCAGCTCAATCGACTTCGCCCGTCCGGACGACGCGGTCTTCGCGTTCACCCCGCCGCCCGGCGCGGAAGTGGTCGAGGAGAAGCTGCCTGCTGGCACCGCGAAGCCCGAGAAGCCCGACCACGACGGCGTGACGACGTCCGGCACCGGCTGGACGACCGTGGTCGTCGCCGACCTCGACGAGAAGGCTGCCCCGGACAAGGACGCCGCCGCGCTGCTCGAGTCGCTGCCGAAGGTGTCGGGCGCGTGGGGCAGCGGACGGCTGCTCAGCACGGCGCTCGTGAACGTTGTGATCACCGACGACGGCCGGGTGGCCGCCGGCTCGGTCGTCCCGGAGAGGCTCTACGCCGCCCTGGCCGCCCGGTGACGTCGGACGCGCCGGCCATCGCGTCCCGCGGGCTGGCCAAGCGGTTCGGCCGTCAGCAGGTGGTGACCGACCTCGACCTCGACGTGCCCCGCGGCGCCTGCTACGGGTTCATCGGGCCCAACGGCTCGGGCAAGACCACCACGATCCGGATGCTGCTCGGGCTCGTGCGGCCGGACGCGGGCAGCTGCAGCCTGCTCGGCGAGGACATGCCGGCCGCGTCCCGAAGCGTGCTGCCCCGGGTGGGGGCGCTGGTCGAGGGTCCGGCTTTCCACCCGTACCTGTCCGGCCGGGCCAATCTGCTGCGGCTGGACGCCGCCGACGGCACCAGCGACCGGGCAACCGGAGCCGCGAGGGTCGGCGCGGCGCTGGAGCGGGTCGGGCTGGCCGCGGCGGCCGGCAAACGCTACCGGGCCTACTCGCTGGGCATGCGGCAGCGGCTCGGCATCGCCGCGGCCATGCTGCAACCACGCGACCTGCTGGTGCTGGACGAGCCGACGAACGGGCTCGACCCACAGGGCACCCGGGAGGTGCGGCATCTGGTCGCGGACCTCGCCGGTGATGGCACGACGATCTTCCTCTCCAGCCACCTGCTCGCCGAGATCGAGCAGCTGTGCGACCACGTGGGGGTGATGCGTGAGGGACGGCTGGTCGCCCAGGGACCGCTGGCCACGCTGCGCGGGCTGACCGCGAAGCGGTTCCGGCTGGACACCCCCGATGTCGAGTCGGCCCTCAGCGTGCTGTCCGGACTCGGCGTGCCGGACGCCGCCACGGGGCCGGACGGCGTGGTCGGCAGCCTCGACGGCCAGCAGCCGGAGCAGGTGGTGTCCGCGCTCGTGGCCGCGGGGGTGGCTGTCCGGGCGTTCGCACCGGTGTCGCCCACGCTCGAGGACGCCTTCGTCGAGCTCACCGGGGAGGGCTTCGATGTCAGCGGCTGAGGAACTGTCCGGCGTGTCCGTCGCCGTGCGGCCCGTCCGGCGCGCGGGCAGCTTCCGGCGGCTGTTCGCGTCCGAACTTCGGCTGGTGTTCGGCCGGCGACGCAACCAGGTGGGCCTGGTGGTGCTGCTCGGTCTGGTGACCCTGCTCGGGGTGGCGCTGAAGGTGTCGGCGATGCGGCACCCGGGCCAGCGCGGCGGCGACCTGCTCACGGCCGTGGCCGGCAACGGGATCTTCCTCGGCTTCGCAGGGCTGACCGTCGAGATCGCGCTGTTCCTGCCCCTGGCGGTGTCCGTGCTGTCCGGGGACGCGATCGCCGGCGAGGCGAATCTGGGCACGCTGCGCTATCTGCTGGTCGCGCCGGTGGGGCGCGTCCGGCTGCTGGCGGTGAAGGCGGCATCCCTCGCGGTGGGCGGGCTGACCGGGGCCGCGCTCGTCGCCACGGGCGGTGTGCTGGTCGGGACGGCCCTGTTCGGGATCGGGTCGCTGACCACGCTGTCCGGCAGCCGGATCGGAGTGGTGGACGGCCTGCTGCGCCTGCTGTTGGCCACCGGCTACGTCGCGGTCGGCCTGACCGCCCTGGGCATGATCGGGCTGTTCATCTCCACGCTGACCGAACAGCCGATCGCCGCCACGGTGGCCACGGCGATGACGGCCGCGCTGCTGTGGGTCCTGGACGCGGTCCCCCAGCTCGACTGGCTGCATCCCTGGCTGCTGGTGGACCGCTGGCCCGCCTTCGTCGACCTGCTGCGCGACCCGGTGTTCACCGACCGCATGGCAGCCGGCCTCTGGGTCGACCTCGCCTACGGCGTGGTGTTCTTCGCGCTCGCCTGCCTGCGCTTCCGCCGCAAGGACGTCACCAGCTGATCGGCACCGCACAACCGCTGGTCGCCCCCTAAAGAACCGCTGGTCGAGCTTGTCGAGACCCCCGGCCACGTGAAAGAGAACCGCTGGTCGAGCCTGTCGAGACCCCGGCCGCGCGAAAGAGAACCGCTGGTCGAGCCTGTCGAGACCCCCGGCCACGCGAGAGAGACCCGCTGGTCGAGCCTGTCGAGACCCCCGGCCAGGCG
>NZ_JARKPQ010000240.1 GCF_029975155.1 Propionicimonas sp.
CCCGCGGGCGCGTATCTCAATTGATGGGCCGAACCCGCGGCTGCGGAGCAAGACACTTCGACTCGGCGCGCTCGCTCACCGAACGGACGCCCCTTGAGCGAGACCGAAGGCCGAGTCGAAAGGACGAACCTCCGGCAGCTCGCGCGCCCGGTAGAGGTCAACCGACCCAGGGCTCAGCCAGCCAGGGGATTGGTGGACAGGAACACATCGACGCTGCCGTTGGTGTCACCAGCCACCAGATTCGGCGCATCCGACTCATAGGTCACCCAACGCCCATCAGCACTCACCGCCGGGGCATACGAACCGTAGTTGGCTTGGGCGCCGTCAGAGGCCATCGACACCCGCTGCGTGACCCCCGACACCCGGTCCCACACAAACACGTCATAGTCGCCGTTGGTGTCACCCGCCACCAGATTCGACGCGTACGAGTAGTAGGTCACCCAACGCCCATCGGCACTAATCGCCGGATTCCATGATTTGGAGTTGGCCTGGGTGCCGTCAGAGCCCACCGACACCCGCTCCGTGACCCCCGACACCCGATCCCACACAAACACGTCATAGTCGCCGTTGGTGTCACGCGCCACCAGATTCGACGCATACGACAGGTAGGTCTCCCAACGCCCATCGGCACTAATCGCCGGATCATACGAGCCGCTGTAGGCCTGGGTGCCGTCAGAGGCCACCGACACCCGCTGCGTCGCACCCGACACCCGGTCCCACACAAACACATCCGGCTGCTCGTTGCTGTCGCTGGCGACGAGATTTGACGCCCACGACCCGTAGGTCACCCAACGCCCATCAGCACTAATCGACGGATCCCACGAGTCGCTGTTGGCCTGGGTGCCGTCCGAGGCCACCGACACCCGCTGCGTCGTCCCGGACACTCGATCCCACACAAACACACCACCGCGGTCGTTGGTGTCGCCCGCCACCAAATTCGACGCATACGACAGGTAGGTCACCCAACGCCCATCAGCGCTAATCGACGGACCCCTCGAGTCGTAGTTGGCTTGGGTGCCGTCAGAGGCGACCGACACTCGCTGCGTGACCCCCGACACCCGGTCCCACACAAACACGTCATAGCTGCCGTTGGTGTCACCAGCCACCAAATTCGACGCAGACGAATAGTAGGTCACCCAACGCCCATCGGCACTAATCGCCGGACCCCACGAGTCGTAGTCGGCTTGGGTGCCGTCCGAGGCCACCGACACCCGCTGCGTGACCTCCGACACCCGGTCCCACACAAACACGTCATAGCTGCCGTTGGTGTCACCAGCCACCAGATTCGACGCATCCGACCGGTAGACCACCCAACGCCCATCAGCACTCACCGCAGGCTCATACGAGTCGCTGTTGGCTTGGGTGCCGTCGGCGGCTCGGGATACCAGAACGGTTGTGACGGTCGTGGTGTCTTGAGGTTCGTGGACAGCGAGGTCGAGGGAGACCGTGGCGGTGGTCGCCTGATCATCACTCAGCGTGACCGCAACCGTTGCGGTGCTTTCGGCTTCGGGTGTCCCGCTGATGACCCCGGTAGCGCTGTCCAGTTCCAGGCCCGCAGGTAGCCCGGTGGCGGCCCAACGGTAGGGCGGTATACCGCCGGCACCGGCCAGGTTGGCGCTGTACGGCTGCCCGACGACACCCTCCGGCAGACCGGTCGTGGTGATACTGAGAGCCTCAGCAGCATCCGGGGATTCGGGGGCAGCCCCGGCCGGGCAGTACTGGTGCGACCACAGCTCCCAGTCTTTGGAGGTCGTCTTCGACCAGTCCGCAAGCTGGAACCCCATGATCGACAACTCCGCCACCACTCCAACCCGAGTCTGCAAACCGGCTGTTGCCAGGCAATCCCACGTAGTCGCATCATTGTTGTACTTCGCGGTGATCGCCGCGCTCAGGTAGGGCCCGAACCCGAATGTGATCCCGGCCACCCCGTAAAGCTTGACCTTCGCATCGACATCGACCGAAACCCGAGCCGAGATGCTGGCGTCCACCTGCACCTTGGTGCCGGAGTCATCGAAGACCGGCCCGGTGTTGACCAGGTCGAAGCTGCCGTCTCGGTACGAGAATCCGTGGTCGGAATGCACACTGGAACCGGCGGTGACCTTGATCGCGGCACTACCGGACACCGCGACCGTCGCCGTCAGCGCCGAGTCGGCGGTGACTACGACCGGCACCGGCCCGACCTGGGCGGTGAAC
>NZ_JARKPQ010000249.1 GCF_029975155.1 Propionicimonas sp.
ACACTGATCAGGCTGCCTGATTCGGGAGGTCCTGATCTGGTGGGCATGGTGGCTGTAGCTCAGTTGGTAGAGCTCCTGGTTGTGGTCCAGGCGGCCGCGGGTTCAAGTCCCGTCAGCCACCCCAAATGGGTCAGGTTTGAACTTTCGACCAAGGGACCGCCCTTGGTCGAGGTTCGAGCCTGGCCCAACTTTCTTGCCTCGGCGGCCCAGGTGAGGGCGTCGGCCTGCAAGCCTTCGATGCTCAGCCCGTCGTACGGCGTCTTGTAGCCGACCCGAACGTCGTTGTCCTCGTCAACGTAGATCGCCTTGAACAGCGCCTGGTTGCACAGTCGACGGTTCGCGTCGTCGGCTGTCTTGTAGATGTCGGCCGCGTTCGACAGCAGGGTCAGCGAGTCATCGAGGTTCGCGCGGGCGAAAGCGTACTCGCCGTGGTGGGCGTCGATCCGGTTCTGGATCGTCTCCAGCGATGCCGTGATCCGATCCTGCTCCCGCTTGAGCAGCTCCAACGGGACCGCTCCCGCGTAGTGAGCACGGAGCAGCTTTTCCTGCTCGTCTTCGAGCTGGGCACGACGTGTGGCGAGGTCCGCGAGTTCCGCGGCACCCTCGGACATCATCTCGTCGAACCGCGCGTGCAGCATGGACGAGAGCGCGTGCTTGGTTTCCGCTCTGATCTGGACGTGATCGTAGAACTGCTCGACGAGCCGCTCGACGTGCTCGATGAGCATCGCTTGGCGGGTGCAGTCGCCTCTGCCGCCGTGCCTGCTGCCGCAGACGAAGTACGGATAGATCGTGCCCTGGCTGCTCTTCGCGTTGCAGACGATCAGTCGGGAGCCGCACTGCCCGCAGAACACCGTTCCTTTCAGGTAGTGCTCATGCACCTGCGTCGCGTCCGCCGCTGATCGGTGAGTGCCGAGCACGGTCTGCACTTGATCCCACACCTCGTTCGGGACGAGTGCTTCGTGTGCTCCGGCGAAGGTGACGCCTTGATAGCGGACACAGCCCTTGTAGTACGGGTTCGTGAGCATCCGATGCACCGACGACTTGCCGATTGGCCGAGAAGGACGGCGCGGCGAAGGTGCGGTCGTCAGGCCGCGGGCCACCAGCTCGTGGTGGAGCTGGCTCGTCGTCCAGTCGCCTGACGCGAACCGCTGGAAGGCCCACCGAACCAGCGGTGCGCGCTCCTCGTCCAGTTCGACGGTGCGAACCTCGCGACCGAACTCGTCGCGCACTCCGATGTTGCGGTAGCCGATGGGTGCCTTCGACACCGTCCCGCCCTGCGCAGCCTTCTGGGACAGGCCTTTGACGACCTCGGTGGCCAGGTTGCGCGAGTAGAACTCGGCGATCGACGACATGATGCCGTGCAGCAGCATCCCCGAGGGCGTCTCGTCGATGTTTTCGGTCGCCGACACCAGCGTCACCCCGGCGTCCTTGAGTGCCAGGTGGATGGTCACGTCGTCGGCGCGGTTGCGAGCCAGCCGGTCAACCTTGTGGACGATGCAGTAGTTCGTCTTGTACTTCGTGACGTACTGGATCATCCGCATCAGCTCAGGGCGATCGGCCTTGCGAGCGGACTCGCCAGCATCGACGAACTCCTCGACGATGGTCGCGCCGAGTTGGTCAGCCTTGCGCTGATTCGCCTCCCGCTGGGCTGGAATCGAGAAGCCTTCGGCGCTGCCGCCCTTCTCTGCCTGCTCCTTGGTCGAGACCCGGAGGTAGGAGACGGCGATCGTGCCGACGAAAGGCGTCGGCGCTACGAGGCTGTCTATCACGGCGCGGTTCGCGTCGGTGGTCGGCCTGGCTCTCCTCCACAGTCACTGGTCCTGCCGACGCGGACTGATGTGACGGCGGATGTTGATCGTGAGAAGAGCCCGAAGGCTGTAGGACTAGGCCGAGCCGGCCACGTTTACTTTGCCTCGCCACGAGGACGAAGCGCTAGGACCACAACATCCGCCATCCGCGACGGATGCGTACATTCTACGACGAGGGGTCCACCGAGGCACGGGGACGCTTCGGTGTGGTCGATCCGCCCGAGGGGCACGACCCGGACCGCTGGAGCGCGATACGGATGAGCAGCTCGCTCAGCTTGTCGAGGTCGGGTGGTTCGTGGAAGTCGGCGCGGATCGTCAGCTCGCGCTCGCTCTGCTGGCGCTGGCCAGTCTTTCGCGTGTACCGCCGCGCCATGACTCACACCTCGCCGGTGTCCGGATCGAAGGCCGCGAAGAAGGCGTCTTCGGCCTCCTGGCGCGCTGCGACCTGATCGAGCACGAACCGTACGAAGTCTTCGTCGCGATTCGTGATGGGTGAGTCCTCGACGGGCGCAGCAGGGTCTTCGCCGGGCCAGCTCGTCTGGCGGGTTGGGCGGTCCCTGTCGAGGCGTGTGCCGCACGCCGCGACCCAGTCTCGAAGTCGGGCGCGGGCGTCTGCGAAGTCGCGGTGCCACCCGAGGGGTGCTGAGCCGTCCTGCTCGGGGTCGTAGGCGGACAACCAGTGCAGGTGCAGCGCGGACAGCTCCCAGAGGAGTTCGGGGTGCCGATGCCAGTACGGCGGCACGACACTGGCCGGAAGACCGTAGGTGTGGCGAAGCCAATCCACCCAGCGGTTGAGTTCGAGCAGCTCCGCTTCGAGATCATTGGCCGTGAGCAGATTCCAGTTGACCGGGTGCGGCGGCTCAGGAGTATCGAACCGAGGCGACCGCGGTTCTGCCTCAGGCGGCAGGTCATCGTGTTCGGGGCCGAACGAGTCAGTCATGGCTTCTCCGCTCACATTCCGATGGTCGCGGCGTTCGACGGTGCGGGACGCTGTGGCGCGGCGAATGCTGCGCCATCTCGGCCAGAGCTGCGCTCGGTTCGATCTACCTCGTAGCGCGTGCGCGCCAGGTCGTGGCCGATGCGAGTTGCGATGAACTCTTCACCTTCGTAGCGCTGTCCGTTGCGCTCGTAGGAGTACTCCCGCACACGGCCGTCGGCGATGATGTTGTCGCCCTTGGCGATCCGCTCGGCCCCCTGCTCGGCGGCCCCGCGATATGCGATGAGGTCGTGGAAGGTGGTCTCCAACTGCGTAAAGGTGTTGTCGAGCTCCTTGCGGTAATGCTCGATGCCGACCTTCATGTAGAGCCGCGCATCCCCGCGTTCGGTGTAGCTCAGCTGCGGCTCCGAGGCGACGAAGCCTGAAATGGACTGATGAGTGCGAATGGCCATGAGCCTTTCCTCCTGATCTCAGGCGGCCAGCTCGTTGTGGCCGCTGTATCAGGCAGGTGCGTTCCCGGCGCCCAGACCGTGGCGTCAGGGTGCGGGGCGGCGCAGGAGGGCTTCGAGTTCGGTGCGGTCGCTGCGGAGCTGGGCAGCGTCGGGCCGGTCGGGCCAGGCTCGTAGGTCGGTGACGATGGGTGGTGCGGAGCGCAGCAGTGTGATCCCGGTGCCGAAGGGCAGGGTGCGGATGCGGTCGGGCGGCAGGATCGGAACCCGCCGCACAGAGCGCTGGTTCGAGCGGGTGCCGCGGTCGCCGAGGGTCACCGAGTCTGTGTATTCGTCGCGCTCGCCGATCAATGTGGAGAGGTCTTGGAGGTCGCGGCTGCTGGACGCACCGCCGAGGACGATCTTGACGATGCTGGCATCCCAGATCGCGCTGGCCTGGTTCTCGCTCCACCGGTCCCGGGCTTGGGCGAGGGATTGCAACACCGGCATCGTGGTGATCCCGGTGCCGCCGCCTTCGGCCATCAGCATCGGCAACGACGGCAGGGGTGCGAGGTTTCCGATCTCGTCGAGTGCCAGCAGCAGGGGCGGGTCGAGTCGGGCTCCGGGTGAGCGGGCGGCGAGACGGCGGGCGGTTTCGATGAGGTCTTCCACGAACGCTGCGACGAGCGCCGCGGACGCGCCGGCACCGGCTCCGGTGGCGAGCAGATAGAGCGTGCCGTGCTGGGTGAGGAAGGTTTCGGGGTCGAACTGTTCGTTAGGTCCGGGTGTGACGGCATCGAGCACGCGGGGGTCGGCGAGGGCTGCGAGGGCGAGGGAGACGCCTTGCCAGATGCTGTCGCGGGTCTTGGGGTCGGCGTCGATCATCGCGCCGAGTGAGTCGCCCCACCCCATCGCCGCGTTCGGGTTCGCGTTCAAGATCGCGACGGCCTCGGCGGCGGCGCTGGGGTCGAGGGTCCACCGGAACAACTCAGCGGGCGGTCTGCCGTCGAGGGCGGCGGCGTGGAGCAGCGCTTGGAGCGCGGTGCGGGTCTTTCCTTCCCAGAACCCGCCTGATTCCACACCTCCGGAGGACAGGCCGGTGGCGGCGGCCAGGCCATTGGCGCGGATCATCGCGGTCAGCGGGTCTTCACACCCGCGCACGGGAGACCAGCGCAGCCCGGCGGGGAT
>NZ_JARKPQ010000101.1 GCF_029975155.1 Propionicimonas sp.
CATGACGTCGAGCCGTCGCCAGCAGTGAACGACGCACGGGCTCAAGCACCGCTCGACATGCTCCACCCACGGAGGGCGACAACGATCGCGTCGGCGACGTGGCCGCTGCCTCGTGCTCCCAGACCTGAGCACTAGCCAGCCCCGTTCTTGGAGATGAGAGTTGGTGTCGGCGTCGCGTTGACGGTGCCGGCCGATCTTGGCACTCCAGTGGGCATCGTTCGTAGCGGGCAGAGGAAAGTGGTCCGGACATCCGTGCCAGTAGCAGTCTTCGATGAGGACGGCGAGCGCGCACCCGTGAGGGGGAGATAAACAGTCCTTCGCAGGTCGGGTTCGGGACGGGTCTTGACTCGACCGAAGGCCCCCAGCGTGAACCAACCGCCGGACGGCACTTCCGCCAGCTGATCACCTCGGCGTCTGAGCAGTGGCGGAGCGCGGCTGAGCGCTCGGGAGGTCCTCGTTCAGCCGGGAGGGCGACATGCGGATCACCCCCCTCGCCCTATGGGTAGCCTGCGGCGCCGGTTCCCGAGCGCACGACCGCTTCTGCCGTTGGGAGCTGCCGCCGCCTTCAGGGGTTCACCTTGGGTTCCGACTCGTGCGAGGCGACCGACACCGGGAGATGTGGTGGCCGAGCCACGCCGAGCCGAATTGGGCGCGGGTGAGGGCGACAATGATGGGTATGGGCCACGACGAGATCGCAGCGCACTTCCAGGCTGACATGAAGGGCGCTGTGGAGCGCATGCGTTTGGAGATCGGCTACCACCCAACGGTGTTCATTCGCATGCTGGCCCAGTACGGTGCGGTGGGCGCCGCGAGGCGGTTGTTGGCTTCCCCGACAGCCCAGTACGGGTTTGAGAAGCTCTTCGAGCATCGCAGGCTGGCGGAGTCGATGGAAGCGTTCGTGGTGCTGCCGTGGTATCAGCCGTTGTTCACGTGGGAGGAACTGATGGTGGCCGAGGACCGGCTGTCGCTTGTGGACTTCGATGTGGCTGCCCACCGGGCTTCCACTCCGCCGCCAGCGTGGGCTGTCGAAGGCCAAGCATGACGGGCGCCGGAACGTGGCACGAGAGCCAGCCGAGCGTGAAAGTGGACTGGGGGGTCGCGACGCGTGCCTGGGCGGAAACAGCCTTGCCCGAGTTGGAGCAGGTGGCCAGTTCGTTCGGGGATTCCATCACGTACACGGATCTTGCCGAGCGGATCCAGCGGAGTACTGGGTACCGCACAGAAATGCTGCTGGGCAACTGGATCGGCCAAGTACTGGAGGTCGTCCTGCTTCGAACCCTCCGCGAGGACCTGCCCCCACTCACGTCGCTCGTGGTTCGCAAGGAGACCGGCGGCGTGGGAGACGGCTACTACAACAGGGAGCATGCTCCTGGGACTATCTCGGATCCGGTACTGCTGCAGCAGATCGCCGCCTGGGACCGGCTCGCCTGCTACCGCGTTTACTGCCCAGACACACCAACGGACGCCGTCCCGCAGATGACGCTGCTCTCCATCCAGAAGAACTCAAAGTTGACGCTCAGGCAAGACACTCCTCGGGAACGGGTATGCCCGTCGTGTTACTTGGTACTACCCCTCAATGGGCAGTGCGACTCGTGTGATTGACCGTGGCCGATAGGCTCGGCTCCGCGCCGCGGCCGACATCGACCGACATCTCGGCGCAGGCTCCCGAGTGAGGCTGAGCCCTGCGGCCTCATCCACGACGGCCGCTTCACATTCCGCCGACCTACGCTCGCTCATCAGCAGGATGCGCGAGGGCAACCGGCGGCTGAAACCGCCAGCTCCACCGGTCTTCAGGGTGGGGCCAGGAGGGGTAGCCCGGCCCGGGTCATGGCCGACATCAGGGCGGGGCGGCGCCGGTAGACCTCGCGCAGGCGGGTGATCTCGGCGTCCGCCTCGGCTCGGTGGCCTGCCGTGTCGTGGAGGGCGAGTGCCTTGACGAGGAGATCGACGATGGCCGGGTACCGCTTGGAGTCGGGTGTGGTGAGGGACTCCAGTACCTGAGCCAGGCACAGACGGCCCGCCCGGAGCGGGAAGTCGTCTTCCGAGGCGTCCACTAGTTCGCGCCACGCATGGCCGGCGCCGAAGGCATCCGCCGCCTCCCACGCGCGCGTGACGTTCCCGTCGGCGAGGTGGAGCCTGACGAGGTGGGCGCCGCCGTTGCTGTGCGCCCGCAGGGTGGCCTGCTCGAACGCCCACGTGCGTTGTTCGTCCTCAGATCCGCACCGTTCCGCCACGGAGATCAGCAACCTGAACGCGTCCACGCTGAGGTCGCGGTCGAACAGCGTCCGCGCGATCGCGAGGGCGGCCTCCGGACGCCTACCCTCCAGGTAGGCGTCGACGGCGTCCTCGACGGGCACGATGGCGGGTCCCGCCCGCCAGGCGACATCCACGCAGCCTTGGGTGACTGCTCGGTCCAGCCACGCGAGGACGTCAGCCGGCCGTCCGGCGTCGCGCAGCCGCCGGAGGATCTCCCGGTAGTACGGGTGGTCACCTCCGGACAGCAGGGCGACGGCCCGGTCAACGTCGCCGTCGTGGTCGGCCAGTTCCAGCAGCATGTGGTCGATCTCGCTGCGGTAGGGGTCGGCTGCCGGTCCACCGCCGCCGAAGGTCGCGACACTCGTGCGGTAGGCGTCCCAGGCGGGCTCGTCGAACGCGTGGGCCACGGCGTCCAGCGCGAGCGATGGCCAGCCGCCGTACTCGACCCGGAAGTCGACCACCCAGCGGGCGAGGGTGACCGGGTCGGGGTGCCCTTCGGCCGCGCGGCCGAACAGTGCCGACGCTCGTTCGGCCACCTCGAGCAGGGCGTCCGCGTTGTCGGCGTCCCGCGCCAGGTCGCCGAGCCGGGTGAGTAGGTGCTGGAGCACTCGTCGCACCACGGGGTGGGCGCCGCCGTCGAGGTGCCGCTCCAGTTCGTCGACGGACTCCTCGACTCCTTGGACGCCGTCGTCGACGTCTTCGTACAAGGGGTCGTGGTAGTCGAGGTCGACTCCG
>NZ_JARKPQ010000292.1 GCF_029975155.1 Propionicimonas sp.
GCTGAGGACTCCGACTTCGGAGCCAACGACTGGCTCATCGAGGAGATGCGCGAGCAGTACCTCGCTGACCCTGCCTCCGTCGATCCGGCCTGGGCCGAGTACTTCACCACCCATGCGTCCGACAACGGGACGGACGACGGCGAGCGCCCTGCCCCTCGTGAGGCTTCGGGGCCTGTTGCTCAGCCCGAAGCTCCTCGGGGAACGTCTGGTGGTGAGGCGGTGGGGGTCTCGACAGGCTCGACCAGCGATGTCGACTCGACCAGCGATGTCGACTCGACCAGCGATGACAGCGCGACCGGCGAGGGGTCGGGCGTGACGCCCCGGCCGGGCCCCAAGACCTCCGGGACGCCCGACTCCCCCGGCTCCGGACGGGGGGTGTCACCCGATCTGCCGCGCGTGCGCCCGGTGCCGGAGAAGGAGCAGACCGAGCCCACCCGCACGCCGCTGCGCGGCGCTCCGCTGCGCACCGCCAACAACATGGACGCGTCGCTGGCCATGCCGACCGCGACCAGCGTCCGCGACGTGCCGATGAAGCTGGCGATCGACCAGCGGCAGATGATCAACGGTCACCTCGCCCGCTCCACCGGCGGAAAGGTGTCGTTCACGCACCTGATCGGCTGGGCGATGGTGCAGGCGCTGAAGGCCCTGCCGGAGATGAACAACTCCTACGAGGTGGTCGACGGCAAGCCGATGCTGGTCACCCCGGCGTCCATCAACCTCGGCCTCGCGATCGACACGAAGAAGGCCGACGGCACCCGCCAGCTCCTCGTCCCCAACATCAAGAACTGCGAGGACCTGGACTTCGCCCAGTTCTGGAGCGCCTACGAGAGCCTGGTGCGCAGGGCAAGGGAGAACAGTCTCACCGTCGCCGACTTCGCGGGCACCACCGCGTCCCTGACCAACCCCGGCGGCCTCGGTACCAACCACTCCGTGCCGCGGTTGATGGCCGGCCAGGGCGTGATCCTCGGCGTCGGCTCGATCGACTACCCGCCGGAGTTCCAGGGCGCCAGCTCGAGCCGGATCAACCAGATCGGCGTGTCGAAGGTGACCACGCTCACCTCCACCTACGACCACCGGGTGATCCAGGGCGCGCAGTCCGGGGAGTTCCTCCGGCGCATCCACGAACTGCTGATCGGCAAGCACGGCTTCTACGACGAGATCTTCGACGCCCTGCGCGTGCCGTACACGCCGATCCGCTGGGCCAACGACGTCAGCGACGAGAAGTTCGGCGCGATCCCCCGCACCGCCCGGATCTTCTCCCTGATCAACGCCTACCGCACCCTCGGCCACTTCATGGCCGACATCGACCCGCTCGAGTACCGTCAGCGGACCCACCCCGAGCTGGCCATCGAGTGGCACGGCCTCACCCTGTGGGACCTCGACCGCGAGTTCCCGGTCGGCAGCTTCGGCGGCCACTCCGGCGAGGTCGCGACGATGCGCGAGATCCTCGCGATGCTGCGCGACTCGTACTGCCGCACGGTCGGCATCGAGTACATGCACATCTCCGACAACGAACAGCGCGCCTGGCTGCAGGAGCGCTTCGAGCGCCCGTTCGTGCCGTGGCCGCGCGAGGAGCACATCCGGATCCTCGACAAGCTCAACGAGGCCGAGATCTTCGAGACCTTCCTGCAGACCAAGTTCGTCGGCCAGAAGCGGTTCTCGCTCGAAGGCGGCGAGTCGACGATCGTGTTCCTGGACGAGCTGTGCGAGCGCGCGGCGAACTCCGGGCTCGACGAGGCGATCATCGGCATGCCGCACCGCGGCCGGCTGAACGTGCTGGCCAACATCGTCGGCAAGTCCTACGGCCAGATCTTCCGCGAGTTCCAGGGCAACTACGACCCGCGGCTCTCCCAGGGCTCCGGGGACGTGAAGTACCACCTCGGCGCCGAGGGCCAGTTCACCGCGGCCAGCGGCAAGACCATCAAGACCTCCGTCGCGGCGAATCCGTCCCACCTGGAGGCGGTCGATCCCGTCGTCCAGGGCATCGCCAGGGCGAAGATCGACCGGATCGGCAAGGTGCCGGGATGGCCGATCCTGCCGATCCTGCTGCACGGGGACGCGGCCTTCGCCGGCCAGGGCGTGGTCTACGAGACCCTCCAGATGAGCCAGCTGCGCGCGTACAGGACCGGCGGCACCATCCATCTCGTGGTGAACAACCAGGTGGGCTTCACCACCGCGCCGATCGAGTCCCGCTCGTCCACCTACTCCACGGACGTGGCCAAGGCCGTGCAGGCGCCGGTCTTCCACGTCAACGGGGACGATCCCGAGGCCGTCGCACGGGTCGCGCAGGTCGCGTTCGACTTCCGCCAGCGGTTCGCGAAGGACGTCGTGGTGGATCTGGTCTGCTACCGGCGCCGCGGCCACAACGAGGGCGACGACCCGAGCTTCACGCAGCCGCTGATGTACGACCTGATCGAGCAGAAGCGCAGCGTCCGCAAGCTGTACACCGAGGCACTGATCGGCCGTGGCGACATCTCCACCGAGGACGCCGAGCAGGTCATCGAGCGGTTCCGGGCCCGGCTGGAGAGCGTCTTCCGCGAGGTGCGCGAGGCCGCGGCCGCACCGGACGAGGCCTACCGGCCGGTGCCGTACTACCCGGCGAAACTCGGCAAGGACCGCGGCACGGCGATCACGGCGGAGCAGATGGAGGCGGTCGCCAAGGCCCACCTGACGTTCCCCGAGGGCTTCACCGTGCACCCGAAGGTGCTGCCGCAGCTCGAACGTCGTGCCGAGACGATCCGCAACGGGCCGATCGACTGGGCCACGGCGGAGCTGCTGGCGTTCGGCTCGCTGCTGATGGAGGGCCGCCCCGTCCGGCTCGTCGGGCAGGACAGCCGCCGCGGCACGTTCAGCCAGCGGTTCGCCGCGGTCATCGACCGGGTCACCAACCGCGCGTACGTCCCGCTCAAGCACCTCACTCCCGACCAGGGCAAGTTCCACGTGTTCGACTCCCTGTTGAGCGAGTACGCGGCGATGGGCTTCGAGTACGGCTACTCGGTGGCCGCGCCGGACGCGCTGGTGCTGTGGGAGGGCCAGTTCGGCGACTTCGCCAACGGCGCGCAGACCATCGCGGACGAGTTCATCGCGGCCGGCAACGCCAAGTGGACGCAGAAGTCCGGCGTGGTCCTGCTGCTCCCGCACGGCTTCGAGGGCCAGGGACCCGACCACTCGTCCGCCCGGATCGAGCGCTGGCTGACGCTGTGCTCGGAGGGTGCGCTGGCAGTCTGCCAGCCGTCCACGCCGGCCAGCTACTTCCACCTGCTGCGCACGCACGCCTACGTGAACTGGCACCGGCCGGTGGTGATCGCCACCCCGAAGTCGATGCTGCGCTCGAAGGCCGCGATGTCGCCGGTCACGGAGTTCACCCAGGGACGCTGGCAGCCCGCCATGGGCGATCCGACGATCACCGATCCGGCGGCGGTGCAGCGCATCGTGCTGTGCTCGGGCAAGATCCGCTGGGAGCTCGTCCAGGAACGCAGCGAGGCCGGGCTGGACGGGCAGGTCGCGATTCTGCCCCTCGAGCGGCTGTACCCCCTGCCCGCCCGCGAGCTGGCCGCCGAGCTGGCCAAGTACCCGCAGGCCACCGACGTCCGCTGGGTGCAGGACGAGCCGGAGAACCAAGGCGCCTGGTGGTTCCTGCAGCTGCACCTGCCCGGTGCGGTGGCCGCCTTCCTGCCCGGCTACGAGCTGGCGCTGACCGGGATCACCCGGCCAGCGGCGTCCGCCCCGTCGGTGGGCTCGGTGAAGGTGCACCAGGCCCAGGCGGTGGATCTGCTCGCCCGCGCACTGGAGGGCTGATGTACTTCACCGACCGCGGCATCGAGGAGCTCGCCGACCGCCGCGGTGAGGACGAGGTCAGCCTGGCCTGGCTGTCCGAGAAGCTGAGTCTGTTCGTCGACCTGTATCCCGAGCACGAGAATGCTGTCGAGCGGCTGGCCACCTGGCTTGCCCGGCTCGACGACGAGGAGGACTGACAGTGCTCACCCAGCAGGCCGCGGACGCGTTCACCGTGCTCACCGGGACAGCCCCCACCGGCGTGTGGACCTCGCCGGGACGGATCAACCTGATCGGTGAGCACACCGACTACAACGACGGCTACGTGCTGCCGTTCGCCATCCCCCAGGCCGCCTACGTGGCTGCGTCCCCGCGGACGGACGGCCGCTGGCGGTTCCGTTCCGTCGACCTCAACGACACCGTCGAGATCGGTGCGGACGGCCTCGTCCCCGGCACCTCGGGCTGGCACTCCTACCTCGCCGGCGTGGTGTGGGCGCTGCGGGAGGCGGGCCACGAGGTGGGCGGCGCCGACCTCGTACTGACCTCGGACGTGCCGCTCGGCGCCGGCCTGTCGTCGTCCGCGGCGATCGAGTGCGCGGCCCTGGCCGCCCTGGCCGACCTGAACGGTCTGGACATCGAGCCGATGGACCGGGCCAAGCTCGCCCGCGTCGCGGAGAACGACTATGTCGGCGCGCCCACCGGGCTGCTCGACCAGGCTGCGTCCACGCTCTGCGTCGCCGACCATGCGCTGTTCCTCGACTGCCGCACTCTGGAGACCAGCCAGGTGCCGCTCGCGGTCAGCGACGCCGGTCTG
The DNA here is from genome assembly GCF_029975155.1 of Propionicimonas sp. GTDB lineage: Bacteria > Actinomycetota > Actinomycetes > Propionibacteriales > Propionibacteriaceae > Propionicimonas. The sequence goes on from NZ_JARKPQ010000292.1 coordinate 4,589, forward strand.
GAGATCCTGGTGATCGACACCCGCACCCGGCACAGCCACGTCGACGGGGAGTACGCCGCACGCCGGGCCAGCTGCGAGGAGGCCAGCCGGGTCCTCGGCGTCCCGGCCCTTCGGGACGTGACCGACCTGGACGCCGCCCTGGCGCAGCTTCCCGACCTGGTCGGACGGCGGGTGCGGCACATCGTCACCGAGAACCAGCGCGTACTGGACTCCATGACGGCGCTGGCCGCGGCCGACTACGCCGAGCTCGGCCGGCTGATGACCGCGTCGCACGTCTCGATGCGCGACGACTACGAGATCACCGAAGCCAGCGTCGACCTCGCCGTCGACACCGCGCTCGCCGCGGGCGCGCTCGGCGCCCGGATGACCGGTGGCGGCTTCGGCGGCTGTGTGCTGGCGCTCATCCGGGCCGATGAGGAGCAGCGGGTCGCCGACGCCGTCCGTGGAGCGTTCGCGGACGCCGGCCTCACCGAGCCGGTGACCTTCGTCGGCCGCCCGTCCGCCGGCGCGCGCCGTCTGGTCTGACCCGTCCCCCGTCAACACCGACCGACCCGCGATCCTCGGCCACGTCTCAGGGCTTCGAGCGCAGGTGCAGGGCGCGGCTGGTCGACGGCAGCGCGGCGGCCACCACGGTGACCGCGGAGACGACCACGAACGCCCACACCCAGGGCGCGGACGCGGTGAAGGTGAAGCCGGCGACCACGTTGAGCAGGGACAGCGCGACGACGGGGCCGCGGCCGAACAGGCTGAGCCGCCACAACCCCCACGCCGCGGCGCACAGCCCGAGTCCGTAGACGGCCAGGAAGAGCCCGACGCCCCCGCTGAACTGCCCGTGGCCGGAGGCCAGGGACCCGATGGCGAGCCCGACGAGGGCGAGCCCGACCAGGACGGTCCCGGAGACGGCCACCACGACGGAGGTGGGACGGGTCGTTCGGGCAGCCGGCACGTCGGACAGCGTAGCCAAAGGCCCGTCCAGCGCGTGCAGCAGACGACGCCACGCCTATCCACATGTGCAAATTGCCCACGGGACCTTGTGCAGGACAGCTAGAGTTGTCAGTCTGGACCGGGCGGGTGTTTGGGCGCCACGCCCGGTTACGCGTGCGAGGGCCGAACCGCCATCGATGCCCACCTACTCAAGGAGTGTTACTTCATGGACTGGCGCCACAGGGCTGCCTGCCTGACCGAGGACCCCGAGCTGTTCTTCCCGATCGGCAACACGGGTCCCGCCCTGCTGCAGATCGCGGAAGCGAAGAAGGTCTGCCGTCGTTGCGAGGTGCGCGAAGCGTGCCTGCAGTGGGCACTGGACGCAGGTCAGGACCACGGCGTCTGGGGCGGGCTCAGCGAGGACGAACGCCGGGCCATGAAGCGCCGCGCCGCCCGGATGAGGGTGCGCAACAGCTGAGTTCCGTCCGCCGGACGTGAACGGGAATTGGACCTGTCCCCTTTCGTTCAGGCTCGTGAACGAAAAGGGGACAGGTCCAATTCCCGTTCAGATCAGGGGGACGCGGACGGTCGCCGTCGTGGCGTCGCCCTCCGTTGCGAGGCGGAACTGGCCACCGAGGTCGGCCACGAGAGTGCTGACGATGGACAGACCCAGGCTGGTGGAACTGGTGATCGTGAATCCCTCCGGCAGGGGCTCGCCGAAATTGACCACCTCGACGACGAGCTCTCCGTCCTGCTGCAGCGGCCGGACGAGCACCTCCCCCGACTGCTGGCGCAGGCCGTGCTCCACGGCGTTCTGGCACAGCTCGGTGAGCACCAGCGACAGGCTGGTGGCCACGTCCGCCGGCACGTAGCCGAAGGAGCCCTCGCGCACCATCCGCACCTTGCCGCCGGTGGTGGCGACGTCGCCGACCATGCGCAGCAGCCGGTCCGCCACGTCGTCGAACTTCACCGACGAGTCGAAGCCCTGACTCAGGATCTCGTGCACGACCGCGATGGCCGCCACCCGCTTCATCGCGTCGCTGAGCGCGCCCTTCGCCTCTGGGGACGAGATCCGGCGGGCCTGCAGCCGCAACAGCGCCGCCACGGTCTGCAGGTTGTTCTTCACCCGGTGGTGGATCTCGCGGATGGTGGCGTCCTTGGTCACCAGCTGCCGCTCCCGCGAGCGGAGTTCCGTGGTGTCGCGGCACATCACCAGCAGCCCGTCCGGCCCGTCCTCGCCGGTCAGCGGCAGCACGCGCAACCGGACGTTCGCCGTGCTGGTCTCCAGGTCGAGTTCAGCGGAGCCGCGTCCGCTCAGGCTCGCAGCGACCGGGCGCTCCACCGGCGCTCGCTCCTGCAGCAGCGAGCGGGTGATCGCGACGAAGTCCTCGCCGTAGAGGTCGGACGTCAGGCCCAGCCGGCGGTACGCGCTCAGCGCGTTCGGGCTCGCGAAGACGATCAGGCCGGCGCGGTTCACCCGGACCATGCCGTCCCCCACCCGCGGCGAGACCCACGGCACGCGGCGGTCGCCGCCGAGCGGGAACTGGTGCCGGTGCACCATCCCGGCGATCACCTGGGCGGCCTCCAGGTACGCGTCCTCAAGGGCTCCCGGCGCACGGACGCCCATCTGGTTGGTGTGCATCTCCACCACGGCCAGGACGCGGTCCCCGCTCAGCACGGGAATGGCCTGCACGTCGACCGGGATGCCGGCGTGGAGCTTGTTGCCGCTGGTGTGGCAGATCTCCCGGGAGAGGTAGGCCTCCGTGACGAGGTGTTCGGGATCGTAGGCGATCTCCTCGCCGACGACGTCGTCCTCCAGGGACGTGGGTCCCGTGGTGGGACGCACCTGAGCGGCCGCCCAGAACACGTTGTCATCGACGTCCGGAACCCAGAGGATCAGGTCGGCGAACGCGAGATCGGCGAGCAGCGACCATTCGTCGACGAGCTGGGTGAGCCACTCCAGGTCCTCGTCCTCGAGGCTGCAGTGGCGCCGGATCACCTGCTCCATCGTCTGCATGCCCGCCACCCTACTGTGACTCCGGTTGGACCCTCTCCGTGACGGCTGGCAGAATGGGTCCCCGCGCCGTCCGGCGCGATCATGACGATGAGGAGACCACGATGGGTAAGGGTGGCCGTAAGCGCCGTTCCCGCAGGAAGAGCGCTGCTAACCACGGCAAGCGCCCGAACGCCTGAGGATCGCCGCCGATGATCGAAACCCCCGCCCGGTGCGGGGGTTTCTGCTTGTCCGGCAACTCCCCGACGTCATCCCGGTCCCTCGACGTCATCCCGGCGAACGCCGGGATCCCGGCACCCGGCCGGCAACGTCACGAGATCCCGGGTCAAGCCCGGGACGACAAGGACAAACCCACACGCGTCGTCCCGGCACCCGGCCAGCAACATCACGAGATCCCGGATCAAGCCCGGGACGACAAGGACAAACCCCCGGTGTCAGTCGGTGGTCTCCGTGATGATCACGGTCTTCGTCCAGGTGGCGCGGACGCGGAGCCGCAGCGCCTCGGGCGCCTTCTCCGCGGAGCAGCAGCGCCGGATCAGCAGGCGCAGCGCGTCCTCCATCTGATAGCGCTCGAGGCAGGGCTCGCAGGCCAGCAGGTGGGCACGGATCTCGTCCGCCTCCGCGTCGGTCAGCTCGTGGTCGTGGAAGGCGTAGAGGTTGTGCAGCACCGCGGTGCAGTCCTCGAAGTCAGGCGTCATCGCCGCCTCCGACCAGTCCGTGCTCGCGGGCGAAGTCGGCCAGCGAGGCTCGCAGCTGGTTGCGACCCCGGTTCAGCCTCGACATCACGGTGCCGATCGGGGTGCCCATGATCTCCGCGATCTCCTTGTAGGAGAAGCCCTCCACGTCGGCGAGGTAGACCGCCAGCCGGAAGTCGGGGGCGAGCGCGTTCATCGCGTCCGTCACCGCCGAGTGCGGCATGCGGTCGAGCGCGTCCATCTCCGCGGACCGCAGCCCGGTCGAGGTGTGCGCCTCGGCGCGCGCGAGCTGCCAGTCCTCGACGTCCGCACCGGAGGTCTGCGGCTGGCGCTGTTTCTTGCGGTAGCTGTTGATGAAGGTGTTGGTCAGGATCCGGTACAGCCACGCCTTCAGATTGGTGCCGGGCGTGAACTGGTGGAACGAGGCGTACGCCTTGGCGAAGGTCTCCTGGACGAGGTCCTCGGCATCGGCGGGGTTGCGGGTCATCCGCAGGGCGGCGCCATAGAGCTGGTCGAGGTAGACCAGGGCCTCCGACTCGAAGCGCTCGGTGCGCTCTGCGTCGGTCTCGGTCACCTCGGTGTCTGTCTGGTCCGGCAACGTGGGCAGGTTCATCGCGAACGAGCCTAGCGGGTGCCCCGGACGTCGCCCCAGCCCCGCGTCCAGCGCGGGTGCGGTGGCTTCGAGGGTCGCGATCACGCCGCATTCAACGCCGCAGCGGACGGCCGTTATTCCGTCCCGGCGAGCGGCACCACCAGGTCCGGACCGTCGTTCGCCACCGTGTTCACCGCCATCGACACCGGGTAGTAGGTCAGGGCCGGTGCGGGGACGGTGAGCAGGCTCAGCGCATCGGCGTCGAAGCCCGGATCCAGCCAGGCGTCCCAGTTGCCCCTCGCCACGGCCATCGGCATCCGGTCGTGGATGTGTCCCACGTCGTCGGTGGCCGACGTGGTGATCACCGTCGCGGTGGTGAGCCACGTCCCGTCCGGCGCCTTCCAGAACTCGTACAGTCCGGCCATCACGAACGGCGAGCCGTCCTCAGGCGTGATGAAGTAGGGCTGTTTCGCCGGCTTTCCGTCCCGGGTCACCGGATACCACTCGTAGTAGCCGTCCGCCGGCAGCAGGCAGCGCCGGGACGCGACCGCCTTGCGGAACGCCGGCTTCTCCGCCACCGTCTCGACCCGCGCGTTGATCAGCCGCGCCGCGCCGGAGGCGTCCTTCGACCAGGACGGCACCAGCCCCCAGCGCACCGGCACCAGCAGTCGCCGCAACCGTCCGTCCCGGGGCCGCTCCACCACGGCGACGATCGGGTCGGTGGGCGCGATGTTGTAGTCCGGGGGTGGCAGCGGACCCGCGACCTCGTCGATCTCGAAGAACCCCTCGAGGTCGTCGACGCTGAACGATTGCGCATAGCGTCCGCACATGGCTCGACCCTACCCACGCCCGCGGCCGACTTGTATGGGCCCGGCGGTGGACGCGCTTGGCAGAGGGTGGGGATCGGGGTAGGAATAGGGCATGAGTCTGCTGCGGTTCGTCGCCCGCTCGATGCTGGCCAGCTATTTCGTCGTCAACGGCGTCAAGGCGCTCCGGCACCCCGAGGAGCTCGTCGCTTCGGCGGAGCCGGTGGCCGACAAGGTGCTGCCCCTGGTGAACTCGGCCCTGCCGGAGTCCGCGCGAAGCTACCTGCCGACCGACACCACCGGCTACGTGAAGCTGAACGGCGCGTTGCAGGTGGCCGGCGGCCTGAGCCTCGCGACCGGGATCGGCCGCCGCCTGGGCGCCGGAGTCCTGGCGCTGACCATGGTGCCGCACGTGCTCGCGTCCAACCCGCTGAAGGCGAAGGGCGGTGAGCGCACGGTCGCGCAGTCGCAACTCGGCAAGAACATCGCCCTGCTCGGCGGTGTGCTGCTCGCCTCCCAGGACACCGAGGGCAGACCCAACCTGGCCTGGAAGGTGCGGACGCAGAAGCAGCTGGTGGCCAAGGAGGCCGCCCGTCGCAAGGCCGAACTCGAACGGGACGCGCGCGCGACCGCCGCGGACGCCGCCAAGCTGGCCCGCAAGTCCGTCCGCAAGGCTCGCCGGAGCGTGGAGGGCGTGCTTTCTTGATCCCCTGGCCGGCTCCGGTCGCGACGGCTCCCGTCCGCGGTCACGTCGTCGTTCCCGGCTCCAAGTCGGCCAGTGCCCGGAGCCTGCTGCTCGCCGCACTCGCGAACGGCCCGTCCGTGCTGGGCGGGGTGCTCGACTCCCGGGACACCGCCCTGATGCGGGCCGGCCTCGCCGCGCTCGGCGCGGTTTTCGAGGACCTTCCCGACGGACGCGTGCGGGTCTCCCCCGCCGCTCCGGTCACCGGCGGCGGCACGATCGACTGCGGTCTGGCCGGCACCGTGCTGCGATTCCTCCCGCCCGTGGCGACCCTTGCCGAAGAGCCCACCCGGTTCACCGGCGACGCCGCGGCGGCGGCCCGGCCGATCGCGGGTCTGCTGGACGCACTGGCCGAGCTCGGCGCCCGCGTGAGCGAACCACGTGCCCTGCCGTTCACCGTGGCGGGCGGCACCTTTCGGGGCGGCGCCGTCACGCTCGACGCCAGCCCGACCAGCCAGTTCGTGTCCGCGCTGCTCCTCGCCGGCGCCCGGTTCCCCGACGGCGTCGAGGTGCGCCATGTCGGCGGGCCGCTGCCGTCGGTGCCGCACATCGAGATGACCTGCACACTGCTCCGGCGGCGCGGGGTGCGGGTCGAACGCACCGCCGAGCACGCCTGGCGGGTGGACCCGGGACCGATCGCGGCCCTCGACGAGTACGTCGAGCCCGACCTCACCAATGCCGCCACCCTGCTCGCCGCCGCGCTCGTCACCGGTGGTGCGCTGACCACGGCCTGGCCGGAGGTGTCGGTACAGGCGGCGGACGACCTGATCGGCGTGCTGGCAGCCTTCGGCGCCCGGGTCGACTACTCCCCCGGGCCCGGCGGGCGGCTGGTCACCGTGTCGGGGGCGGACGGCGTCCGGGGCGCCGACGTCGATCTGCACGCGGTGAGTGAGCTCACCCCGGTGGCCGCAGCGCTGGCCGCCGTGGCCGACGGGCCCAGCACGATTCGTGGGGTCGCCCATATCCGCGGTCACGAGACCGACCGCCTTGCTGCGCTCGCGTCCGGGTTGTCCGAGCTGGGCGCCGACGCGCGCGAGACGACGGACGGGCTGGCGATCGCGCCGCGTCCACTGCACGGCGGGACGTTCGCCACCCATGCCGACCACCGGCTGGCGCACGCGGCCGCGCTGGTCGGTCTCGCGACGCCAGGAGTCGAACTCGACGACGTGACATGCACTACCAAGACCCTGCCGGACTTCCCCGGCCTCTGGTCGCGCCTGCTCGGGGTCGCCGGGTGAGCCGGCGGCAGCGGGACGCCATCACGGACGATCCCCACTCGGGCTTCGACCGGCCGAGTCGCCGCTCGCGTCCGCGCACCAAGGAGCGGCCGACCTACAACGAGGCCGTCGAGGCGATGGTGGTGACCGTCGACCGTGGCCGCTACCGCTGTCTGGTCGCCGACGACCTCCCGCTGGTGACCGCGACCAAAGCGCGCGCCCTGGGCCGGAAGGGCGTGATCGTCGGTGACCGGGTGCGGCTGGTCGGCGACGCCTCCGGCGCGGAGGGAACACTGGCCCGGATCGTCGAGGTGGACGAGCGGGATACCGTACTACGACGTACTGCGGACGACGACGATCCGTTCGAGCGGCCGATCGTGGCCAACGCCGATCAACTCGCGATCGTGGCCGCCCTCGCCGATCCGCCGCCACGCGTGGGCATGATCGACCGGATCCTCGTCGCCGCCTACGACGCCGGGCTGGAGCCGCTGCTGGTGCTGACCAAGTCCGACCTCGCCGACCCGGACGGGCTGATGGCGACCTACCGTCCGCTCGGCCTGCGGGTGGTCGCGGTCGAGCCCGGCGCCGACCTCAGCGAGCTGCGGGACGCCCTTGCCGGCCACCGCAGCGTGCTCGTCGGGCATTCCGGGGTCGGCAAGTCCACCCTGGTGAACGCGCTGATCCCCGGCGTGGACCGCGAGGTGGGCGAGGTCAACGAGGTCACCGGACGGGGGCGGCACACGTCCACCAGTGCGATCGCGCTGCGACTGCCCGGTGGCGGCTGGGTGATCGACACTCCGGGCGTCCGCTCGTTCGGGCTCAGCCACGTCACCCCCGACTCGATCGTCGCCGCCTTCCCCGATCTGTCCGAGATCGTCGAGGACTGCCCGCGCGGCTGCCGGCACGACTCGTCCGAGCCGGAGTGCGCACTGGACGTGGCGGTCGCCGACGGCCGGCTCGCTCCCGAACGGCTGGAGTCGTTCCGCAGGATGGAAAAGGCGTTCACCTGACGGCCACCGCTGGTGGCTCCCACGGTTGCGGCGGTGCGGCCACTAGATTGGCGGCCATGCCCGACCAAGCACTTCTGGACGACCTCAGGCTGGCTCACGTGCTGGCCGACCAGGCCGACGCGATCACGATGGCCCGGTTCAAGGCGTCCGACCTCCGGGTGGACTCCAAGCCCGACCTCACCCCGGTCAGCGACGCGGACACCGCCGTCGAGGACGCCATTCGCACCATGCTGTCCCGCACGCGGCCGCGCGACGCCGTGCACGGCGAGGAGCGCGAGGACTCCGGCTGGGGTCCGCGGCGCTGGGTGATCGATCCGATCGACGGCACGGCGAACTTCGTCCGCGGGGTGCCGGTCTGGGCGACGCTGATCGGCCTGATGGTCGGCGACGAGGTGGTCGCGGGCGTGGTCTCGGCGCCGGCGCTCTCCCGGCGGTGGTGGGCGCACAAGGGCGGCGGGGCTTTCACCGGACGGACGCTGCTGCAGGGCACGCCGGTGCGCGCGTCCGCCGTGGCGTCCCTCGATGACGCGTTCCTCTCCTACTCCTCCATCGACGGCTGGGTGGAGTCCGGCCGCGGCCAGCAGTTCGTCGACCTGCTGCGCGACTGCTGGCGCACCCGTGCCTTCGGTGACTTCTGGAGCTACATGATGGTGGCCGAGGGCGCCGTCGACCTGGCCGCGGAGCCGGAGCTGGCGCTGCACGACATGGCCGCCCTGACCGTGATCGTCACCGAGTCCGGCGGCCGGTTCACGAATCTGGACGGACGCGACGGCCCGCACGGGCCCGGTGCGATCGCCACCAACGGCCTGTTGCACGACGAGGTCGTCGAGCTGCTCGCGGTCGACGCCGAGTGAGGCCGCCGAGGACGGTGGTCAGACCGCCCGTCCCACGCGGCGACAGCGGGGCGACACCTGCCGCCGTCGCCGGCTGACGGTCGTCCGCGAGCCGGCAACGAACACCGGCGCTCGACCCACCCGCACCACGGGGATCTCGAACACCGCTCCCGCCATGGCCTTCACAGCCATTCCTGTCACTCTCTTCCACCAGCTGGTTCGGTCACTCCCATGACATCCCATGGCCCGCCGCGAGCATCAGTCCTCATCCGGGCGACTCGTGTGGCCAGCCCGAGGGCTGAACGGAAAGGGACCCGTCCCCTTTCTGTTCACGTGGACGGAAAGGGGACGGGTCCCTTTCCGTTCAGACGCGGATGCGGGGGATGGCGTCCAGCAGGGCACGGGTGTAGTCGGTCTGCGGGTCGGCGTAGACCTGAGAGGTGTCGCCCCGCTCCACGATCCGGCCCTGGCGCATGACCACGAGCTGATCGCACAGGTGGCGGACGACCATCAGGTCATGGCTGACCACGATCAGGGTGAGCCCCTGCGCGGCGACCAGGTCGGTGAGCAGGTTCAGCACCTGCGCGCGCACCGACACGTCCAGCGCGGACACCGGCTCGTCCGCGATCAGCACCTCTGGCTTGGGGGCCAGGGCGCGGGCGATCGCGATCCGCTGGCGCTGGCCTCCGGAGAACTCGTGCGGGTAGCGCCGCCCGGAGTCGGACGGCAGGTCGACGGCCTCCAGCACCTCGGCAAGGCGCTGAGCATGGTCGACGTCCGCGGACAGCTGCCGGCGCACCAGCCGCGAACGCAGCGGCTCGGTGATGATGTCCCCCACCCGCATCCGTGGATTGAGGGATGACCTCGGGTCCTGGAACACCATCTGGACGGCCGCGCGCAGGAAGCCCAGCTCCCGCTCGGGCAGACCGGTGATCTCCCTGCCCTCGAACCACACCCGCCCGGACGTCGGTCGGTCGAGGCCCGCCAGCAGCCGGACCAGCGTCGACTTGCCCGACCCCGACTCGCCCACGATGCCGAGGCGCTGTCCGGAGCGGAGGCTCAGCTCCACGCTGTCGAGTGCCCGCACCTCGCGCGCGCCGGTGCGATAGCTGCGGGTGAGGGCCTCCGCGCGATAGAGCTCCGGGACGGACGGAGGGGTCTCGACAGGCTCGACCAGCGGTTGGGGGGGCTCGACCAGCGGTTGGGGGGGCTCGACCAGGGGTTGGGGTGGCTCAGCCATCGGGCCCGGATGCTCAGCCATGATCGGCTCCTGCGTAGAAGTCCTCGACGGTCGGCAGTCGCTCCCCCGGCTCCACCTGGTCGAGCCGGGCGGTGGCGACCAGGCCGCGGGTGTAGGGGTGCTCGGCAGCGGTGAACAGCTTCGCCACGTTGCCGGACTCGACCACCCGTCCGTCCAGCATCACCAGCACCTCGTCACACACCTGCGAGACCACCGCGAGGTCGTGGCTGATGAACAGGCAGGCAGCGCCGCTGCTGTCCAGCGCCTCGTCCAGCCGGGCCAGCACCCGGGCCTGCACGGTGACGTCCAGCGCGGTCGTGGGCTCGTCGCAGATCACCAGGCCGGGCGAGTTGATCAGCGCCATCGCCAGGACGGCGCGCTGCCGCTGGCCGCCGGACAGCTGGTGCGGGAACGCGTCCGCAACCCGCTGTGGATCGTCCAGACCCACCTCCCCGAGCATCTCGACGACGCGCTCACGGGCACGTCCGGGCTCCGCGCCCTGGTGCAGACGCAGCACCTCGGCCACCTGACGGCCCACCCGCATGGTCGGATCGAGGGCCGTCATCGGCTCCTGGAACACCATCGACATCGCGTCGCCCCGCAGTCGGGCAAGGCGCTGCTCCGGCAGGCCGACCAGCTCCGTCCCCGCCAGTCGCACCGACCCGGAGACATGCGCGTTCTCCGGCAGCAGCCCCAGCACGGCCAGCGCGGTCACCGTCTTGCCCGATCCCGACTCGCCGATCACCCCGAGCCGCTGCCCGGACTCCAGCGAGAAGCTCACCCCGCGCACCGCCTCCGCCCTGCGCCGGCCGAAGCTCACCTGCAGGTCGCGCACCTCGAGCAGGCTGCTCGGGGTGCTCATACGGCGTGCGGCGTTCAAGGCACCTCCCGCAGCCGGGGGTCGAGGTAGTCCCGCAGACCGTCGCCGAGCAGGTTGAAGCCGAGGACGGCGAGGGCGATCGCCAGGCCGGGCCACAGCGCCTGCAGCGGGGCGTTGTACAGGAACTGCTGGGCGTCCCGCAACATGTTGCCCCACGTGGGCGTGGGACGCTGCGTGGCCAGACCCAGGTAGGACAGCGCCGCCTCCGCGAGGATCGCCAGCGCGAACCCGATGGACGCCTGCACGCCGACCAGCGGGGCGATGTTCGGCAGCACGTGCCGGCGGGCGATTCCCCACCGAGAGGTGCCGGACGCCCGCGCGGCGAGCACGAAGTCGCTGGCCATCACCTGCAGCGTGCCCGCCCGCGCCACTCGTGCGAACGCCGGGATGGTGGCCACGCCGATCGCGACCATCGCGGTCACCGTCGACGCCCCGAACACCGCGGCGAGCAGGGTGGCGAGCAGCAGCGCGGGGAAGGCATAGACCACGTCCGCGATCCGCATCACGACGTCGTCGAGCCAGCCGCCCGCCTGACCCGCCAGCATGCCGAGCGGCACGCCGGCCACAGCGGACAGCCCGACAGAGATGATGCCGACGAGCAGCACGGTCCGGGCGCCGACCATCAACCGGCTCGCGATGTCGATCCCGAAGCCGTCCGTGCCGAGCACATGCGGCCAGCCGGGCCCGAGCAGCCGCTGGCCGGGAACCACCCGGATGGGGTCGAACGGCGTCCAGAACGCCGAGACCAGCGCGGTGACCATGACCAGCGCGACCAGCACCAGGCCGGCGACCAGTTGCGCGCGCTTCATGCCCGCCCCGCGTCCGCGGACGTCCGCCTGAGGCCCTGTCTCGGGTCGATCAGCAGGTAGGAGAAGTCGACCAGCGCGCTGATCACCAGCACGGCGAGGACCAGGAACATCACCGTCCCCTGCACGACGACCAGGTCGCGCTGGCCCACGGCCGTGAGCAGCATCGAGCCCAGCCCGGGAAGGGTGAACACCGACTCGACCACGATCGCGCCCACCAGCACGCTGGACAGCTGCAGGCCCAGCACGGTCACCAGCGAGATCGCGGCGTTGCGGACGCCGTGGCGCAGCAGCGCGCGCATGGGCGTCCAGCCGATCGAGCGCGCGGTGCGGTAGTAGTCCTCGTCCAGCACCTCGAGGAAGGCGGAGCGGACGTACCGGATCAGCACCGCGGCCTGCACGCCGGCGAGCGTCACGGCGGGCAGCACCAGGTGTGCCGCCCACTGACCGGGGTTCTTCGCCAGCGGCACGTAGCCGTTGGCCGGCAGCCAGCGCAGCCACACCGAGAAGAAGAAGACCAGCAGGATGCCGCCCCAGAACACCGGAATCGCCATCCCGATCTGGGCGGCGGCACTGATCGTGAAGCCGGGCCAGGAACGGCGCTTGAGCGCGGCCACCATGCCGGCGGGCAGGGCGATCAGCAGCGACCCGATCAGTCCGAACAGCACCAGCCACAGGGTGACGGCGAGCCGTGGCGCCAGCAGCGCCAGCACAGGCTGGCCGTTGAGGTGGGAGTGCCCGAAGTCGCCGACGAGGATCCCGCCCAGCCAGCTGAGGTACTGCAGGACCAGCGGCCGGTCGAGACCGAGTTGCGCGCGCAGCTCGGCCAGCGCCTCGGGAGTCGCGTCGGTGCCGAGCAGAACCTGCGCGACGTCGCCGGGCAGGGCGTGGGTCATGACGAAGATGAGCAGGGACGCCCCGAGCAGGCTGACGGCGAAGACCCCGAGGCGCCGGCCGACGCGCAGGGCGAGGCTCATCTCCTCCGCCCTCCCCTCACCTGCTGGTGATCGTCGTCAGGTCGAAGCTGAGCGTGGTGGCGTTCTGCGGAATTCCGGCGACGCCCGCCTTGGTGATGACGAGGTTCGGCAGCGCGAACAACCAGATCGCCGCGCACTGGTCGGCGAGATAGCGGGCCGCGGCCTTCATCTCCTGGGTCGCCTGGTCGTCGGTCGCGGCCTCGACGGCCGTGGTGTACAGGGACGCGAACTTCGGGTCGCCGTAGTGCCAGTAGTAGCTCTTGTCCGCGAACTTGCCCAGGTCGCGGGCCTCGACGTGCGCCACGATCGTCATGTCGTAGTCGCCGTTGATGAACACCTCGTCCAGCCAGCGGTTGAAGTCGAGTTCCTCTGTGGTCACCTTCACGCCGACGTCCCGCAGCTGGCTGGCCACGAACTGGGCGGACTTGACCGCGTACGGCAGCTCGGGCACACGTAGCCGTAACGTGAGCCCGTTCGCGTAGCCGGCCTGCTTGAGCAGCGCCTTCGCCTGGTCGGGATCGTAGGGAATCAGACCGGAGAGGTCCTCGTACCAGGGGTCGGTGGGCACGGTCATGGTGCCGATCAGGGTTCCCTGGCCGGCCCAGGCGGTGTCGACCAGGGCCCTGCGGTCGATCGCCATGGTCAGGGCCTTGCGCACCTCGAGCTTGGCCAGTGCCTTGTTCTGGTGGTTGAGGCCGAGCACGACCTCGCCGTTGGTGGTGCCGGAGACCGTGGTGAACTGGCTGGTGTCGGCGAACTGCGGCAGCGCGTCCGGTGCCTGCAGGTTCGAGATGATGTCGAGGTCGCCGCTGAGCATCGAGGCGTTCTCGGCGTTCGGATCGGTGAAGTAGCGGAAGGTGACCTCGTCGAAGCGAGCGGGGTTGCCCCAGTAGTTGGTGTTACGGGCCAGCACCACGCTGTCGCCGCGGTTGTGCGTCTTCACCTGGTATGGACCGGAGCCGGCACTGGTGGTGTTGAGGTCGCCGGTCGCCGCCGGGTCGAGGATCATGCCGAGCGTGGACGACATGTCGTACAGCCACATGATCGACGGATGGTTCAGCGTGATCTTCACCTGGTGGGTCTCCGGCGCGGTCGCGTCCGCCACGACGTCCAGTTGGGTCCTGAGCGTCGGGATGAGCTTCGCGTCGCCCTTCATCCGGTTGATGTTGGCCACGACGGCCGCGGCGTCGACCGGCGCGCCGGACGCGAACTTCGCGCTCGGGTTGAGGTGGAAGGTGTAGCTGAGCCGGTCCGGGCTCACCTCCCACCGCTGGGCGAGCAGCGGCTTGATCTCGCCGGACGAGTCGACCTTCACCAGCGTCTCGTAGACGTTGTAGAGCAGCACCTGGGGAATGGCCGCGGCGACGTTGTGCCACGGGTCCATCGACGCGGGTTCGTTGGTCGCGCCGACGACGAGCGTGCGCTCGGGCTCGGTGCTACCGGACGGCGTCTGCGCGGGCGGGGTGCACGCGGCGAGGGCCAGGGCGAGCACGAGGCTGATCGCCGCTGCGAGGCTCCGGCCGCGTCGAGGGTGCGAACGCCGAGACGTTGCAGCGGCGTAGGTCATCTGCCCTCCACAGGTCCGTCCCCCGCGGCGCGAGGAAGCGCCAAGAGTCTAGCCGAGGGGGTCCCCGCGTCCGCCGGAGGCGCCCCTTGCCACGGCGATTTGGGTATCCGGCCAACCTCACCTAAGCTGAACCAGTCGACGCGGGGTGGAGCAGCTCGGTAGCTCGCTGGGCTCATAACCCAGAGGTCATAGGTTCAAATCCTATCCCCGCTACGAACGGAAACCCGTTCCCGACCAGGTGTAACCACCAGGTCGGGAACGGGTTTTCTTCTCTCTGCGACGCCCGCTTCGGTGTGAGTTTGTCCACGCCAGACGGTGGACGAACTCACATCATCTGCGTCCGGCGAAGCCGTTCCGACGACTGGATGTGGACGACGAGCACGGCCTGCGGCTCGGTCTGGACGGGGATCGCGCACTGGCGGGGCTGGGTGTGTTCTGTGACCGCTGAGGGCGTCTCGACAGGCTCGACGAGCGGGGTGGGCGCCCGACGAGCGGGGTGGGGCGGGCGAGCGTCAGCCGCCCCAGACGGCGGTGGCGCCACTGTGACCGGTGAGCACGACCAGGACCAGACCGGCAACGGCGGCCACGACGGTCAGGGCGGCGGCCGTCCACCACGCCCAGGTGGCGCGGGTGCGGATCAGCAGGCCGGCCGGGAGAACCAGTGCGAGCGCCACCGCGGGGTACGGCACCAGCTGTCCCCACATCTGGTGGGTGGCGACGAGCCGTCCCACGCCGAGGCTCTGGGCCAGCGCCTCACCGGACAGCCGGGCGACCACGGCCGAGCCGGCCGCGGCGACGGCGAACGCCACCACCAGCCAGCCGTAGCGGTCGCGCGCCCGGGCCGACACCACCACCGCCAGCGCCCCCAGCGAGGCCAGCGGCACCAGCACCACGGCCGCATGCACCACCAGCGGGTGCACCGGCAGTCCGAAGACCTCCATGGCTACTTCTTCACCGGGTCGCCGTCACGGTCCAGCACGAACCAGACGTTGTTCACGTTCTGCCCGAGGACGTCACCGGGCTTGGCGTCGTCCTTCCAGTAGTACAGCGGCCAGCCGTTGTAGGTGGCCTGCGTGCTGCCGTCCGCGCGGGTGATCGAGCCGAGCTTCGAGTCGTCCACGCCGGCACCCATGGTCGGCCTGCCGACCAGCGGCGGCCATGCGACCAGGCACTGGCCCTCGCAGGTGCTGGTGTTGGCGGTGTCCTTGGCGAACATGTAGAGCGTCATGCCCTTGCCGTCCACCACGATCGGGCCGAGCGTACTGTCGGCCAGCTTCAGCGCGAGCGTGGCTGCGTCGGCGCTCGCCGCACCGCTGGCCGAGGCGCTGGACGGCGGCGCGTAGGCGGTGTCGGTAGGCGCCGGAGCTGACGCCGACGAGGACGCCGCCGGTGCGGCCGGCGTGCTTCCCGTGCAGGCGCTGAGCAGGATGACGCACAGGGCGGGGCCTGCGGCCAGGGCGAGTGATCGTGCGAACATGGAGTCCTCCTCATTCCTGGTGGTCCTGCAGGTGATACGACCCAGATCCCGGTTCGGATTGCGCCGTGGCGCAATCCGTTCGGGTCGCTCGTCCGTATCCCGTGATGTGACCGTCTTCTCGCTGGCCGACCGGGCTCCGGACGCCGCGCTCGTCAGCGCGCTCGCGGTGAACGACGAGTCCGCGGCGGTCGCGTTCGTCCGCCGGTTCCAGGGACCGGTCTTCGGCCTCGCCCTCTCGGTCACCCGGGACCGGGCGCTCGCCGAGGACGTGGCCCAGGAAGCCTTCCTGCGCGCCTGGCGTGCCGCGGCCAGCTACGACGTCCGCCGGGGCTCGGTGCTCACGTGGCTGCTGACGATCACGCGCAACGTCGCGATCGACGCCGTCCGGGCCCGCCGGGCCGCGCCGGTGGAGTCGGGCGAGCTCGAACTGCTGCTCGCCACGACCCTGTCGGCCACCCCACCGGACGGGACGGGCGGCAGGGTCGAGTCCCTGGCCGCGGCGGAGCGGCTCTCCCGGCTACCCGCCGAGCAGGCCAGGGCTGTGGTGCTGGCCGTGATCGGTGGCCGGACGGCGGCAGAAGTGGCCGAGTACGAGAGGATCCCGCTCGGCACGGCGAAGACGAGAATCCGCAGCGGGCTCCTCCGCATGCGGCTGGCGCTGGAGGCGGAACGTGACTGACCGGCATCCCGAACCCGACCAGTTGGTCTCGCTCGCCCTCGCGGAGGCGACCCCGGCGGAGCAGGAGCACCTCGTCGCGCACCTCGCGGGCTGCCCCACCTGCCGCGACGACTACGCGGAGCTCTCCGACGGCCTGCAGCAGGCCCTCACGGCCACCCCGGCCGTCGCGCCGCCGGCCGGGTTCTCCGGACGCGTGGTCGCGGCGATGACGGCCACGGACACCGCCCCCGTCCGCCGGCCGGCCCGGACGCGTCTGCTGGTGGCGGCCGCGGTCCTCCTCGGCCTGCTCGCCGGAGTGGGCGGCACGCTCGCGGCCACCGCACTACTGAACCGCCCGGCCGCAACGGCGAGCCACGCCCCCGTCGCCACCCAGCTGCTCACCAGCAGCGGGGACGCCGTCGGCTCGGCCGGGCTCACCACCTTCCGCGGACGCAGCTACCTGCTGCTCAACGTCACCGCCGGCAAGCCCGGCATGCGCTACGACTGCCTGCTCGTCGCCCGCGACGGCAGCCGCACCAGCGGCGGCTCCTGGACCCTCACCGACGAGTACGGCACCGGGACCGCCTCAGGATCGTGGCTGGTGCCGCTGGGCGACGAGCCGCCCGTGAGCGTCGAGCTCGTCGCACCGTCCGGCACGGTGTGGTCGCAGGCTCACTTCTGAGCCTGGGTCGCCCACACGTCATCCCGGCGAACGCCACGTCATCCCGGCGAACGCCACGTCATCCCGGCGAACGCCGGGATCCCTGCACTGACCTCGCACTGTGGCTACAGGGATCCCGGGTCGAGCCCGGGATGACGGTAGGCCGGGAGGACGGCAGGCCGGGACGACGGGCACTCACCTCGCGGGGTGATAGGCGCAGGCGACGTCCAGGTCGGGATTCTTGCCGAGCTCCCGCGCGGCGGCCTCGGAGTCGGCTCGGGTGGGCGCTGCCGACGCGCTGGCACCGGCGTCGTTGGCCTTGCCCGCCGCCCGCAGTGTCTGCTGGACGCGCTTGCGCGCCTTCGCGAAGTCGGGGTTCAGGAAGGACCAGCCGTCCACGCCGGTCTCGAACGCCAGCGACCGCAGCTTGGTGCCCTGGATCCGTCCGGCCAGCTCGGCCATCGGCGCGATCAGCGCCCGGGGGACGTCGGTGCGGATCGAGTCCTTCCCGGAAGCCAGCACCTGCTGGAAGTTCAGCACGAGGTTCGCCGGGGTGGCCTGCTGCGCGACGGCGTGGATCACGCAGCGCTGCCGGGCCATCCGGTCGTAGTCCTTCAACCCGTACCGGCCGCGGGCGTACCACAGCGCGTCCCCACCGCCGAGGTGCTGTTCCGGCCCCACCGGGAGGTACCGCTTCGGCGGGATCTTCCGGTCGGTGTCGCCACCCACCGGCACCGGATAATTGATGTTCACGATGATGCCGCCGATGGCGTTGACGAACTGCTTGAAGCCGTTCATGTCGATCTGCACGTAGTAGTCGATCGGCAGGCCCAGCGCCTCGCCGACCGATGCCTTCATCACCTCTGCGCCGGGGTTCTTCGCGCCCGCGAACACCTTCGCGGGGACGGTCGCCGGCACGTTCCGGTACATCGCGTCCAGGTAGAAGTCGTCGTCGTCGACCACCGCGGCCGGCCCGAAGCCGTTCGGGTAGTAGCGGTGCAGCGGGGACGTCTTCGGGAACGGCATCCGCATGGTGTTGCGGGGCAGCGAGATCAGCGTGGTCACGCCGCTGCGGGTGTCGATGGACGCGACGATGGTCGTGTCCGCGCGGATGGACAGCCGGGCGTCCCGCGAGGAGTCGTAGTCGCCGCCGATCACCAGCAGGTTGAGCCGCTCGCGACCCGCCCAGGGGTCGGCAGCATCGACGGTCGGCGCGGCGGGATCGGGTTCCTCCTCGGTGAACACCGTCCGGACGAACTCCGCCGTGCTCCAGGCCATCCCCGCCCCGACCGCGAGCGGTGCGGCTACGGCGAACGACAGGACACCGACCAGTGCGGCTCCGGCCACCCGCTGCGCCGGGCTCGCCGGACGTGGTCGCAGCGCGAGGTACGTGGCGGTGACCACCGCGGCCCACAACAGCGCCAGCACCACGAGCCCGGTCGCCGCGGCCGTCAGCACGGACGGGTCGGTGGCCGCGCCGATCAGCAGCTGTCGTCCGCCGGTGGCGAGGGTCGCACCGCCGGCGACCAGCAGCGCGAAAGTCACGAGCGCTATGCCTCCGGGGATCCGCCGTCCTGCCCGCCACAGTCCGGCTCCGGGGACGATCGTGCCCAGCACGGTCCAGAGGGCGGCGTGGCCGAAACCGGTCGCAGGCGCGTGATCGGCAGGGGTGGGGTCGTCGTCGACCATGGACGTCCCTTCGGCGTGGGTGCGGCACGGCCAGCGTAGGCAGCACGGCCAAGCGGGACGGACGGCGCCGCGGGCTCGACACGATCGGGATACTTGCCGCATGGCCTACGACCACGAACTCGCCGGACGGATCCGGGCTGCGCTGTCCTTCCACCCCGGCATCGCCGAGAAGCGGATGTTCGGCGGCCTTGCCTTCCTCGTCGACGGGCACATGGTGGCCGCGGCCAGCAACGAAGGGATGATGCTGCGGGTGGATCCGGCCGGATCGGCCCGCCTGCTGGACGGCGAGCGGGTGCGTCCCGTCCGGATGAACGGCCGCGACCTCGGCGGCTGGCTCTACCTGGAGCCGGAGGTGATCGAGGACGAGTCCAGCCTGCGCGCGTGGCTCGATCGCGGCCTCGCCCGCGTCCGGACGCTGCCGCCGAAGCCGGCTCAGTCCTGACCGGCCAGGAGCTCCCGCAGGTGCCTGACCACGAAGGCGTGGTCCTCCAGCTGGGGCAGTCCGGACACGCCGACCGCGCCGATCACCGTCCCGCCCCTCAGCCGGATCGGCACCACGCCGCCGTGCGCGGCGAACTCGGCGGGATCGAGCCGGGCGTCGGTGTCGAAGTCCTTGCCGCGCGCCCGGAAGCTCTCCCCCACGGTGAGCGACGCCTGTCCGTACCGCAGTGCCACGCGGGCCTTGCGGGCCAGCCACTCGTCGTTGTCCTCGCTCGACCCCGGCAGCGCCGCGTGGAAGGCCCGCTGCCGGCCCAGCACGACGCCGATCACGATCGGCAGGCCTGCGGCCGCCGCATCGTCCCGCATCCGAACACCCAGCTGCCATGCGTCGTCGAGGGTGAAATCGGCGAACCTCAGTTCGGCCTCCTCCGCCTGCAACTGCTCCGCCAAATCGCTCATTCCGCTCCTCCCGGCGTGCTCACGACACGACGGTAGCCGCTCCCTCCCCCAACCCGCAGGCAACAGCCGCCGGCACAGGTCCCGCCGCCGTCCCCCGGTGGCAGACTGGCGGCATGCGCGTGCACCTGGGCAGTGACCATGCGGGGTTCGAGCTGAAGAACCACCTCGTCGAGTGGCTGCGCGCGCACGGTCATGATCCCGTCGACCACGGCCCCGCCGCCTACGACGCCGAGGACGACTACCCGGTCCACTGCCTGCCGACCGCCGCGGCGGTGGTCGCGGACCAGGCTGCCGGCGCAGCGGCGCTGGGCGTGGTGATCGGCGGCTCGGGCAACGGCGAACAGATCGCCGCGAACAAGGTGCCCGGCGTCCGCGCGGCCCTGGCCTGGTCGGAGGACACGGCCCGGCTCGCCCGCGAGCACAACGACGCCAACGTGGTGGCGATCGGCGCCCGCCAACACTCGACGGAGGACGCGGTCCGGTTCGTCGAGGTGTTCCTCGCCACCTCCTTCTCCGGCGACCCGCGGCACCTCCGCCGGATCGACCTCCTCACCGCCTACGAGCGCAGCCACCAGCTGCCCCGGCCGTAACCCACCTTCCGGGGAGGACGCTGTGCGTCCGCTGTGGCGCAAGTTTGCCCATACCGAGGGCGCCCGCGGCCAGCGGAGGATGGCAGGGCAGGGATCGCCGCCCCTGCCCTGCAACGCCACTTTCCAGGGAGGCACCCCATGCGGGTAGTGCGCATCACCATCGCGATCGCGGCGATCGCCACGGCGGCGAGTCTCTTCGCCGTGGCACCGGCGGGCGCCCATGGTTCGGGCAAGGGCCCGGCACCGGCGCCATCCCCCACCGTGCTGACCGAGGCCGTCGGTGTCCCCTTCAACCTCGAGGTGCGAAAGGGCAAGGTCCTGGTCGCGGACGGCGGCGCCGGGCTGATCGGTCAGGTGAAGGCCGATGGCACCGTCAAGACCCTGATCGACGGCGTTCCGGGTGCTTCGGGCCTCGCCACCTCGCGGGATGGCAGGTACTTCGCCTACACGACGACCGTCGGTGGTGAGGAGGGCATCACCGCGAGCGGCGTGACCATCACCGGACCCAGGGCCTTCACCGCGGCCGCGGACACGCTCGCCTTCGAGAAGGCCAAGAACCCGGACGGACGGCTCCACTACGGCGTGAAGAACCCGTCCGAGTGCGTCGCCAAGGAGTTCGAGAAGACCCCGATCCCGGTGAGCTACACCGGCGTGATCGACTCCCACGCCTATTCGCTGACCGCCTATGGCAAGGGCTTCGTGCTCGCTGATGCCGGGGCCAACGCGTTGCTGCGGATCAGCCGGACGGGCAAGGTCTCCACCCTCGCCGTGCTGCCGCCGCATCCGGCGAAGATCACCGCTGAGGCTGCCGCCGCCTTCGGAATGGCCGACTGCGTGGTCGGCGTGACCTACAACTTCGAGTCCGTGCCGACGGACGTCGAGGTGGGCCGCGACGGCTTCCTCTACGTCACCACGCTGCCCGGAGGCCCCGAGGACGAGAGCCTCGGCGCCCGCGGCAAGGTGTTCCGGGTGAACCCGTACACCGGGAAGGCGAAAGAGGTCGCGTCCGGTCTGCTGGGAGCGACCAACCTCGCGATCCAGGACGGGAAGATCTACGTCACCGAGCTGTTCGCCGGACGGGTCTCGCTGATCAGGCACGGAAAGGTCAGTGCCTGGCTTGACCTTCCCGGTGCGCTCTCGATCGAGGCCGGCACGCGCGGCACGCTCTACGCGGGTACCGGGGTCACCGGACCGGGCTCCGTCGTCCGGATCGACACGGGGAAGGGCTGGCGCCACTGACCGGCGTCCCACAAGCCAGCCCGGCGGGAGGTGCGGCGACCACCCGCCGGGCTGCCCATTCCGCGGCGGGGTGTCACCGATGTGGTGAGATGGTCCCGTGCCCGGACCACTGACCTATCCGATCCACACCAGGACTCTCGGCAACGGGCTGCGTGTGGTGGTGAGCCCCGACCACAGCGTTCCGGTCGCAGCGGTGAACCTCTGGTACGACGTGGGTTCGCGGGACGAGCAGCCCGGAGAGCACGGTTGGGCGCACCTCTTCGAGCACCTGATGTTCTCCGGCTCCGAGCACGTCGCCAGCGGTGAGCACCTGAACACCCTGCAAGCGCTGGGCGGCGCGGTGAACGCCACCACCTGGTTCGACCGGACGAACTACTTCGAGGCCGTGCCGGTCGGGGCACTGGAGCTCGCGCTGTGGATGGAGGCCGACCGGCTGGCCACCCTGCCCACGCACCTGGACGCGGCGAGCGTGGCCACCCAGCGCGAGGTGGTCAAGGAGGAGAAGCGCCAGCGCTACGACAACGTGCCCTACGGGGACGCCATGACCAACCTCGTGGAGCTCGTGTTCGGCGCCGACCATCCGTACGGGCACCCGACGATCGGCTCGATGGCCGACATCGACGCCGCCACCAGCCGGCGGGCAGCGGCCTTCTTCCGCACCCACTACCGTCCGGACAACGCCGTGCTCACCCTCGTCGGCGACATCAGTCCGAAGGAGGGGTTCAAGCGGGCGGAGCGGGCTTTCGGGCACCTGCCGGTCGCGTCCGCCCGGCCCCGGCCACCCGCCACGCCGCTCGCCCCGCTGGCCGAGGTCGCCGTCCGCCGGGTGACGGGGACGGTGCCGGCCGCCGCGACCTGGTTCGCCTGGCGGCTGCCCGCCCGGGACACCTGGGCCTTCGACGCCTGCGAGCTCGCGCTCTTCGTGCTGGGCGGTGGGCAGACGTCACGGCTCCACATCGAACTCGTCCGCAACCGGCAGGTGGCGACGGACGTGGGCGCGTCCGCGACGCCGCTGATCGGGGGCACGTCGTTCGGCGCAGCCCACGTGCGCGCGCTGCCCGGTGCGGACGGGACCGAGGCCACGGACGCGGCCCTCGTCGAGATCGCGCGGCTCGCCGATGTCGGCCCGACCGCCGAGGAGCTCGCCCGGGCCAAGGCCCAGTGGGCACGGGAGTGGCTGGCCGAACTCGCCCGGTTCGACTCCCGCGCCGACCTGATCGGCGCCTACGCCACGCTGCACGGCGATCCCGAGCGGGTGAACCGGCGCCTCGCCGAGGTGGAGGACCTCACCCTCGACCAGGTCGCGAACGCCTGCAGTGCGTTCCTGAGACCGGACCAGCGCGCACAGCTCGACTACCGGCGGGAGGGCGGCGATGCGGCACAGTGACCACCGTCCCGAGGTGAGGCCGCCGCAGCGCTGGCGCTTCCCCGATCCCACCAGGCTCTGGCTGGACAACGGCATGCAGCTGATGGCGTGCCATCGCGAGGGTCAGCACGTCGCGGCCGTCGCTCTCGTGGTCGACGCGCCACTGAACGCCGAGCCGGTCGACATCGAGGGGGTGGCGACGATCACCCAGCGCTGCCTCGACGAGGGCACCGCCAGCCACCCCGGTCAGGTGTTCGCCGAACGGCTGGAGGACATCGGTGCCGTCCTCGGTGGCGGAGCCGGCTACTCCGGCATCGAGTTGTTCCTGGAGGTGCCGACCGACCGGCTGGGCGACGCGCTGCCGCTGCTGGCGGAGGTCGTCCGCGAGCCCGAACTGCGTCCGGACGAGGTTGTCCGGCACCGTGCTCTTCGCCTCGCGGAGATCGAGCACACCCTCGCGAACTCCGCGCAGCGCGCGGCGATCGGGTTCCGGGCCGCCTGCATCGGCCAGCGGTACCGCGCGTCCCGGATGGTGGGCGGCGACGCGACGTCCGTCGCTGCGGTCGCGCCTGAGGACGTCGTCGCGTACCACGCCCGGCACTATCGCCCGGACGGTGCGACGCTGATCGTCTCCGGTGATCTGTCCGGCCGGGAGTTCGCCCAGGCCGCCGAGGCGTTCGGAGACTGGACGAACCCGCTCGAGGGCTACGTCAGCCACCAGGTGCCCGAGCCGCGGACGCCCCGGTGCTGGCTGATCGATCGTCCAGGCGCCGTCCAGGCGGACGTGCGGCTCGGCGCCTTCGGCATCGACCGGGGCGACCCCCGCTGGGCCGATCTGCAGGTCGCGACCCATGCCCTCGGCGGCGCCTTCCTCAGCCGGCTGAACCGGGTGCTGCGCGAGGAGAAGGGCTACTCGTACGGCGTGCACCTGGTGAACTCGCCGATGCGTGACGGCGGCCTGATCGGCATGCAGGGCTCCTTCCGGACCGATGTCGTGCCGGACGCCCTCCGGCTCGCCCGCGGACTGCTCGACCTCACCGGCGACCCGATCACGCCCACCGAGGTCACCGACGCCGTCACGTACACCATCGGCAGTGCGCCGTTGCGGTACTCGACGGCCCACGGGATCACCGACCGGATCGCCGCCCTGGTCAGGGACGGAGTGAACGTCGAGTTCGTCAACGCGAACTTCCAGGCGCTCACCCTCGTCACCCCGGAGTCCGCGACCCAGGCCCTGGTCGAACTGCTCCAGCCCGACGGCCTGACCCTCGTCGTCGTCGGGGACGCCGCGGCCCTGCACGACCCCCTGGTCGCCGAGGGCTGGCCCGTGGAGTTGCACGCCTGAAGCGCTCTCGCACTACCGCTGGTCGAGCGTGTCGAGACCTTTCACCACGTCTCGACACGCTCGACGAGCGATTCCGGGAGAGCTCGGCGAACGAGCCGTCACGAAGGGCCCTGCGCACCAGGACAGCCCTTCGTGACGCTCGATGGCGCTCGCTCCTCAGGGAACGGTTGAGGCGGTAGCCCCTACTTGACGCCCATCTTGCCGAGTGCCTCGGCGAGAGCGGCCTTGGCGGCGTCCACCTGCTTCTGGTACTCGGCGAGGTTGCCCTGGCGCAGGGCGGTGTCGGCGGCGGTGAAGGCCGTCTGCGCGCGCTGCAGGGCTGCGACCGCTGCCTTCTCGTCCGGTGTGGTGGTGCCGCCCGGCGTGGTGGGTTCGTTCGGCTGCTGGCCGGAGTTGTCCGGCTCCTCCCCCGTACTCGCCCCTGCGCTTCCGGCGAAGACCTGGTCGAGCGCCTCCTGAAGAGTGGTGGCGATCCCGACGTGCTCACCGAATCGGACGGCCACGTACGCCAGCGCGGGATACGAGCCGCTGCCGGCCTCCCGCATGGTGTAGATCGGCATCACGTACAGCAGGCCGCCGCCCACCGGGAGGGTGAGCAGGTTGCCGTACTTCGCCGTCGCCGAACCCTGGTTGAGGTACGACCTCATCAGCGTCGCGAACTGCGGGTCGGTGGTCATCGCGTTCGCGGTCTGGCTGGGACCGGCGATCTGCTGCGTGTCCGACATGCGCAGCACCCGCAGCTTGCCATAGTTGGGACTGGTCGCCTCCGCCACCACCGAGAGGTAGGACGCGAGGTTCTGCCGCCCGTAGGGCACGAACACCGCGGTCTGGCTGAACACCGGTGACTTGTCGCCCGGCCACCGGATCGACAGGTAGTACGGCGGCTCGGCGAGCCCCTTGGCGGCCTCGCTCTGTCCCGGCATGGTCGCCACCGGGTCGGTCGGCACCTGCCACAGGTCCGACTGCGCGTACCAGACACCGGGGTCGGTGACGTGGTAGCGGGTCAGGACCTGCCGCTGCACCTTGAACAGGTCCTCCGGATACCGCAGGTGTGCCATCAGGTCGGGGCTGATCTGGTCCTTCGCCTTCAGCACCCCGGGGAACGCCTTCGCGTAGGCCTGCAGGATCGGGTCGTTCGCCTCCCAGGCGTACAGGTCGACGGTGCCGTTGGTCGCATCGACGACGGCCTTCACCGAGTTCCGGATGTAGTTCACGCTGGTGTCCGCCGTCGTGCTGGGCGTGTTCTGCGCGTCGGTGACCGCCGAGCGCAGCGGCACCAACTGGCTGTTCGGATAGTTGCCCGTCGTGGTGTACCCGTCGACGATCCAGACCAGCCGGCCGTCGACCACCGCCGGGTAGATGTTCGAGTCGAGCGTCAGCCAGGGCGCGACCTGCGCCACCCGCTCCTTCGGCGTGCGGTCGTACAGGATCCGCGACTGCGAGTTCACCCGGTCGGACAGCAGGATGTTCAGGTCCATGAAGTGGGTGGCGTAGAGCACCCGGCTGAACCAGTCGCCCATCGGCACGCCACCGGTGCCGGCGTAGGTGTTGGACGCGCCCTCCGGGGTGTCGAACTCGATCGGGGTCTCGCCCTCCTCGCGTCCGACGATCGCGAAGGTCGAGGTGTTCTCCCCGAAGTAGATCCGTCCCTCGTACTCCGGAAGCACCCCCTCCGGCGGCAGGTTCTTCTCGATCCACACCGGGTCACCCGAGGAACTGCGCTGATTGCCGTACGCCGCGACCAGTCCGTAGCCGTGGGTGTACACGGTGTGCAGGTTGTTCCACGCCTGGTCGGGCAGGTTCGCGTAGTTGATCTCGCGCGCCGCGACCACCGCGTCCGTCTCGGTGCCGTCGATCACGTAGCGGTCCACGTCCAGCGTGCGCTGGAACGAGTACCAGCCGCGCAGCTGCTGCTGGTTCTCGAACGTGGGTGCGACGACGGCCGGGTCGATCAGCCGGATGCCGGGCAGCGTCTCGGCGTCCTCCTTCAGCTGCCCCGAACTGACCTGGGTCTTGGCCGTGTACGGCTCGATCTCGGTCCCCGCGATGCCGAAGGCTGCGCGCGTGGCCTCGATGTGCTTGGCGATGTAGGGGCTCTCCAGCACGGGCTCGTTCGGCTTGACCTGGAAGCTCTGCACCACCAGCGGGTAGATCAGGCCGAGGATCAGGCCGGAGACCAGCATCAGCACCAGGGAGGTCAGCGGCAGCGTCCAGCGCTTGAGGAAGCCGTTCGCGAAGAAGACCGCGGCGCACACGAACGCGATCACCGCCATCACCAGCTTGGCCGTGAGCCGGGCGTGGTCGTCGGTGTACTGCAGGCCGGTGAACAGCGTGCCCTGCTGCAGCAGGAAGCCGTACCGGTCGAGCAGGTTCTGCAGTCCGTAACCGACCAGGAGCAGCCCGACCAGGATCGACAGGTGGGTCCTGGCGCCCCTGCTGGTCGAGCGGCCACGCCCCGGCGCGATGCCGCCCACGGCGAAGTGGACGGCCGCCGCGGCGACCAGCCCGAAGAAGATCGCCCCCATCGCGAACGAGAGCAGGTCCTGCCAGATCGGGAACTCGAACACGTAGAACCCGACGTCGAGCCCGAAGTAGCCGTCCACGGTCCCGAACGGCGCCCGGTTCCACCAGGCCAGGTAGTCCAGCGACCGGCTGACCGCGGACGCACCGGCGACCAGGCCGAGGAAGGCTGCCGGCACGATGATCGCCAGCCGGATGTTCGCCTCCAGCAGGTCGCGGTACCGGTCGAGGATCGCGCTCTGGCCGGTGCGCCGCACAGCAGGCCGCAGCCGGTAGGCGATCGCCATGTTCACACCCACGATCAGGGCCATCGCGAGGAAGAAGACGAGGAACAGCAGCACCTGGGCCAACAGCTGCGTGCTGAACACCTGCGGGAAGGACACCGAGTCGAACCACAGCTTCGTCGTCCACAGTTCCGCGAAGATCACAAAGGCTGTGACCGCGGCGGCGAGCAGCAGGATAGTCGGGACCAGGGGGCCACGCCGGACCATCTGGGATGTCACGTTCACGTCCAACTCCTCATCGGGCCACGGGCCGGGTGCGGCCGCAGGACTCACTCCAATGTATGCGCCAGCGCAGCAGCCAGGGCGGGGACGAGTTCGGCGCCCGCGAGCAACTCGCCGTCGTCACCCCGAACCCGGGCCACCCCGTGGCTGCGTCCGTCCCTGGTGACCCCGACGACGACCCGCAGATCCAGCCGCCGCGGGTGCGCCGCGACCGCGATGGCGGCGGCGTCCGGGTCGTCGGGCAGGTCACCCTCCGCGTCCGCGGGCAGGAAGGAGCGTTCGATCGCGAGGACGCAGCCGGCCACGGCCGGGGGCCAGGCGATCCGGCCGAGCGCGTCGGCAAGATCCGTCCCGGGGTGGAACTCCTCCTGCTCGATCGAGGTGAAGCCGTCCGGGACGCCGCCGGAGATGTGCTCGGCCAGCGACGGCTCCGCCCGCAGCAGCTCGGCGGTCGGCACGAGGGCGAACAGCCGGGCCGGCTGGTCCCAGCCGAGACGGCCCACGTGCCGCTCGACCTCGACCAGGGCCGCGACCAGGGCGTCGTCGCTCACCCGCACCCCGCGATCGAGCTTCCGGACTGGGGGTCGTCCAGGCCGGCCAGCGCATCGACCGCCTCGCTGAGGGTCTCGACGGCGATCAGCCGGATGGCGGGCGGTGTGGATCCGACGTCGGCGCAGTTGTCCTTGGGCAGCAGGAAGACCGTGGCCCCGTCACGGGTCGCGGCGGCGATCTTCTCCTGGACACCGCCGATGCGACCCACCTTCCCGTCCGCCGCGAGTGCGCCGGTGCCGGCGATCACCCGCCCGGCGCTCAGGTCGGAGTCGGTGAGCATGTCGGTGAGCGCGAGCCCGAACATCAGCCCCGCGCTGGAACCGCCGACGGAGGGGTCCAGCGCGAAGGTCACCGACGGCTTGTAGGTGTAGCCGGTGGTGAGCGTGATGCCGACGATCGGCTTGTCCGGCTCGGCCGCGGTCGCCCTGGTGGTGACCATCGGCTGCATTTCCTTCCCGTTGCGCACGATCTTGAACTTCACGGTCTCGCCCACGTGGAAGCTGAGAATGGCGGCCTCGACGGCCTGGACCGAGGTGGTGGTCACGTCGCCCACGGCGTTGATCAGGTCGCCGGGCTCGAGAATGCCGTTCGACGGACCGGAGCTCGTCACCGACTCCACCATCGGCCAGGGGAACACCTGGATGCCGGACTCCCGCAGCGCCGCCACCACGGCGTCGGACTGCGAGTCGGCCATCAGCCGGGTCTCGCCCTCGGAGATGCCGGCGGGCGACTCGCCCACCCGGTACACCGCCGCCCGCGGCAGCACCTCGCGGGAGGGCAGCCAGTACGAGAACAGCACCTCCGGAAGACTCAGGCTGCTGTCCGGCGCCGTCACCGCGACGGTCGTCATCAGGATGCGTCCGGTGGTCGGGTAGGTCGGGGCACCGGTGACCGTGATCACGGCCCGGTCGTCGTTCCGGGCCAGCAGGTCGTGGGTGCCGCCGGGCGACCAGGCCACGTACGGCACGGGGACGAGGGCGATCACGGCGGCGAGGACGACGAACAGCACGGCCGACACCGTGGCCGTCCACGTCTGCCTGGTCAACGCTCCCCCTCCCGTGCGGCGACGCCACACCGTCACGACCACCGACCCTACCGTGCGCGGGGCGCTCCGGCTTGGCACGTGCTGGACAATGGAGACCACGCCACGTGAGGAGTTCCGATGACCGATCCGGCCAGTCCCGACCGTCCCGATCCGGACGGCGAGGAGGAGGCCCTGCTGCGCTTCCTGGCCCAGTTCGGCATCACCCCCGGGCCCGACGGCCGGCTCGACCTCGAACAGATGCTCGGCCGGATGCAGGGGCTGATGGGTGCGTTCACCACGCAGATGGCGAGCTTCGGCAAGTCCGACGCCAGCGGCATGAACTGGGGCTTCACCAAGGACATCGTCCGGCGGATCACCGCGGCGGCCGGTCCGGACCCGGCGCCGAGCGCCGCGGAGCAG
Organism: Propionicimonas sp.; assembly: GCF_029975155.1. GTDB lineage: Bacteria > Actinomycetota > Actinomycetes > Propionibacteriales > Propionibacteriaceae > Propionicimonas. The sequence goes on from NZ_JARKPQ010000292.1 coordinate 33,839, forward strand.
GCCCGCGTCCGCGATGCGGTGGCGCTGGCCGACCTCTGGCTGGACGAGGAGATCGCGTTCCCCCGGCTCAGCGCGCCGGCCGTGGCCTGGACCCGGGCGGAGTGGGTGGAGCACACGTTCGGCACGTGGCAGCAGTTGGTGCGCCCGGTCGTCAGCCAGCTCTCCGCCGCCTTGCGCGGGCTGATCGACGCCGAGGGCGAGGCCAAGGCGGCCGAGCCCATGCTGCGAATGGCGCTGTCGGGCATGTTCGCCTCGCAGGTGGGTCAGTCGCTGGCCAGCCTCGCCCAGACCGTCCTCAGCGCCGGCGACATCGGCCTGCCCCTGACCGAGCGGCCGCGGGTGGCGGTACTGCCCACCAACGTCGCCGCCTTCTCCGAAGGGCTTGAGGCCGACGCGGCCGACATCCTGCTGTTCCTCGCGGTGCGGGAAGCGGCGCGGCAGCGGCTGTTCAACTCCGTCGGATGGCTCGGCCCGCAACTGCTCGCGCTGGTGGAGCACTACGCGCGCGACATCCAGATCGACGCCGACGCCCTCGGCAGGGCGATCGAGGACCAGCTCACGTCCGCGATGACCGCCGGAGAACTGGAGCAGGCCGGCGAGGCCCTCGCCGGCTCGCTCTTCGCGCCGCAGGTGACCGCGGAGCAGCGCGAGGTGCTGGAACGCCTGGAGACGCTGCTCGCGCTCGTCGAAGGATGGGTGGACGAGGTGGTCGCGCAGGTGGCCGGCACGCGAATGCCGGTAGCCCCGGCGCTCACCGAGACCCTGCGCCGCCGCCGCGCCACCGGCGGACCCGCCGAGTCGGCACTGCGGGCGCTGGTCGGGCTGGAACTGCGTCCCCGACGCACCCGGGACGCCGCCAACCTGTGGGCCGCCACCCGGGTGTCCCGCGGTTCCGCGGCGAGGGATCTCACCTGGGACCATCCCGACCTGCTGCCGTCGGCCGCCGACCTCGACGATCCGCTCGGCTTCGCGGCCTCGGGGCACGAGCCGGCCGCACCCGACGACCTGGACGCCGAACTCGCGAGGCTCCTGGACGAGGAGGGCCGCTCGGGCAACGCCTGAGCCGTGGGGCCGGCCCCGGACCCGATCGGGCCCGGCCTCAGTCGGCGTCGTCGCTCCACTGACCGCCGCCGATCTCCACGGCGTGCTGGTAGCCGTGCAGGAAGGCCTTGGCGCGCTCGAGGTGCGGATAGCCCGCCAGCAGCGCGTGGAACGCGCGGGAGTGATTGGGCTCGAAGAGATGGGCCAGCTCGTGCAGGATCACGTAGTCGGCCACCCATGCCGGCATCGTCCGTAGCCGCGAGGACAGCCGGATGCTGCCGTCCGCCGCGGTGCAGGAACCCCACCGCCGGCGCTGGTTGTCCACCCACCGGATCGTGAAGGGCGGCAGCGGTGCCGGCGTGCGTCCGGCGAGGTAGGCGTCGTGCAGCCGCCTGGCCCGCACGGTGAGCTCGTCCTCGCCCTGCGGCAGGCTGCGCCGGGCCTCCTTGCGCAGGAACCGCTCCACCAGCGGCGGGATCAGCGCCTGCTCCTCCGACGCGCTCATCCGAGCCGGCACCAGCGCGACCAGACGACCCTGATCGCGATAGACCGTGAGCGTGCGCCGGCGCCGTGCGCTGCGCCGAACCTCTACGTCTTCGGTTCCCATGGCGGTCACGTTACGACACGCCGCCGACAGTCCCAGTTGACCGTGGGCTGAGCGGGCACTACTTTCTAGACGCGGGGCCCTCAGTGACCGGTCCGCTCGCAGGGGAAGGCAAGCGGAACTCCGGTCCTGAGGGCCTCGCTCGCCGGGCCCGGGAGCTGCCGCGAAGGCGCGCCTTGGGCATAGACTGACCGGCAGCCCGCTGCCCAGCCCCACCCGGGGGCGAAGCCGAATTACAGGAGGAAAACGTGGCCAAGGACACCTACAGCGGTTCGTTCTACTGCGTGAAGTGCAAGGATCACCGGGACGCGACCGGCGATGTCGTGGTCAACGAGAAGGGCACCCGGATCGCCAAGGCGAAGTGCCCCGTGTGCGGGACCAACCTCACCCGGTTCCTGCCGAAGGCCTGAACCTGGATCTGCGGAGCGCCGGCCCGGTGGCCGGCGCTCCGCTGTTTCCGGGCTTCGGACGGGTCGGCCAGCGCCTCAGGTGTTGTCCGTATCGGCCCAGGTGTTGTCCGTCGTCCGCAGACCCTTGCGATGCCCGTCCGCGGCACGGCAGCCTGCCGGGATGGCACTGATCGAGGGCACCCGCGTCCGGCTGGCCCGACCCGCACTCGCGCTGTGGCGCTCCCCCGGCGTGCTGCAGGTCGGGCTGGATGCCCCAGCCCTCGTCCTGGAGGGCGTGCCGC
>NZ_JARKPQ010000103.1 GCF_029975155.1 Propionicimonas sp.
CGAGCTCGAGCCGGTGCGCGGCCTGATCGCCCTCGCCGCCCGCGACGAGGCTCAGCAGGACGGCCGCCACCCGGGCCGCCAGGCCCGCCGCGTCCACGCGGCCGGAGAAGTCCCGTGTCCATTCGGCCAGGACGCCGGGCACCCGGCCGTAGTGGGCGGGGGAGAGGCCGGGCAGCACGGCGAGGTGGGCGAGCAGGCAGGCCAGATCGTCCTCGCGCAGCCCGGGGCCGGCGTTCTCCAGGTCGATCAGGCCCAGCCGGTCGCCGTCGACCAGCACGTTCGCCTCGTAGAAGTCACCGTGGGTGGGTACGACCGGGCCGACGGGCGCGGTGTCGAGCCTGTGCTGGACGCGGGTGGCCAGGGCCTGGATGCGGCCGGTCTCCTCCGGCAGCCGCTGGCACGCCGTGGCGGCGTGGAAGTCCAGCCGGTCCGCCCAGGCCGGACGTCGCTCCAGGCCGGCCAGGCCCGCGGGCAGCCGGTCGAGCAGGTCGACCAGTGCGGCCGGGCCGGGCAGTGGCCCGGGGGCGGCGAGCAGGCTGGCGAGGGAGACGCCGGCGGCCGCCGGCGTGACCAGGACCCCGGGCGCCGGCGAGCCGGCCAGCGCGGGAGTGAGTCCGGCGTCGGCGAACAGCCGCTGCCGGACGGCGAGGCGTTCGGCGCGGTCCGGCCGCAGCACCTTCAGGTAGACCTCGCCCGTCGCGGTCGCCGCCCGCAGCACGGCTCGGCGCAGCGGCCGGTAGCCGAGCAGGTCCAGGCGGCTGAGGTCCGGGCCGACGCCGGGCCAGGCCTGGACCTCGTCGGGATCACAGGCCGCGGCCAGGCCGGGCAGTCGAGGGTCGTGCGGATGCCGCCACACCCGGAAGCTCAGCGGGCCCGCGGAGATCGTGGCGGCCGGCAGGCCGACCTCGGCCGTGGTCGCGAACAGGTACTCGACCACCTCGCCGTCACCGGCCGGATAGCCGACCCGGTAGCCGGCGGTGACCTCCGCCCCGGGCCGGTACTGCCAGGTGGTCAGCTTCGCGTGGAAGCCCGGCAGGTCTGTCTCCGCCGAGCCGGTGAGCGCCGCACGCAGCAGCCCTGCTGCGTCCTCGGACTGCAGCAGGGCCACCGCGGGGGTCAGATCGAGCACGCGATCAGTCTGCCGAAGGTGCGCTCGGCGCGCTGTTGGGGGTGTTCGGCGAGTTGGGCGTGTTGGGGGTGTTTGGGGTGTTCGGCGTGACGGGTGAGTGTGGGGTGTTTGGCGTGTTGGGGGTATTCGGCGTATTGGGGGTGTTCGCCGTGTTGGCCGTGTTCGGGGTGTTGGCCGTGTTCGGGGTCGGTGCCGTGTTGACGGTCGGCGTGACCTTCCCGGTCGTGGTGTCCGATGTCGGCGCTGCCGACGGGCTCACCGACGGGCTCGACGATTCCGTGGACGGGCTGGCCGACGAGGTGGCCTGCGGCGACGGGGTCGCGGTCTCGGCGGTCGCGATCGCCGTGCCGCCGAGAACGGTCAGGCCGAGGGCGCCGGCGACGGCCCAGGCCGCGGTCGAACGGTTGATCCTCATGATGTGGTCCTTTCGGTGTATCCGTTGTTGTCCCTCCACTCCACTGGGCGAGGGTGAAGGCAGCGGGAGAGCCGAATGAGAGTCCTCTCACCGGGGTGCCCGACGTTCGTTCGCGGAGAGGTTAGGCTTCCGCCGTGACCGGACCGGTACTGGGCCCCGGCAGCCTGAGCGCCGGACGCTGGCCGGCCGTGCTGGACGCCCTCGTGCTCACCGACGACCGGCTCGACCACTACCGGCGCGCGCTGTCCCGTCCGGACCGGCCGTGGGCGCGGCTGGGCACGGTGACCGGCGGCGTCGTCGGGCCCGGCTGGCTGGTGCGGCGCGGACGCACGCTGCACGCCGGGGTCACCCTGGCGGACGGCCCGGCCGCCTTCCGGCTGGACGGCCCGGCCTGGACGCGTGTCGATGGCGTCATCCCGCGTCCGGACGAACCCGGCGTCACCCGGTGGGCGGTGGCCACGGCAGGCGGCCGGCAGTTCGCGCTGGCCGACGAGGACGGCTCGGTCTTCTGCTACCACCGCCGCGACGGCGAGTGGGAGCGGGACAGCTGCCTGCGGCTGGCCGACCCGGAACCGTTCGTCGTGCCCGGACCCGAATCGGTGAAGCTCGCCCAGATCACCGGCGACCGGGACGCGACCCCCACCCCGTGGGGTGAGCGCGCCCGGACGCTGAGTGACTCGCTGGCCGCCGCGGGCGTCCGCGGCACCGACCTCGGCGTCCGGGTCGATCATGCCGGACGCACCTTCCTGCTGTTCGGCGACACCCACTGGACGCGGCCCTGGCTGGCCACGCGCGACGCCATCGCCGAGGTGCTGCCCGGCGATCCGCTGCCGGCGGTCCGGTTCCACGGCTCGCCGCTGAAGCTCGTCGGCCGGGCGGCCGGATGGGTGACCATGCGCGAGTACGACGTGCCGCTGGACGGCTTCTCCTCCGGCGGACGGCTGTACGGCTTCTTCAGCTCCAACCACTTCCGGCGCCGGCGGGTGATGGGCCGGTCCGTGCTGGCCAGGGCCGTGGCCGCCGACCCGGTGGTCGACCCCGCCGCCCGCCGCCGTCCGCTGCGGTTCGAGGCGCTCTGCACCTTCAGCGATCGCCACTTCATCAACACCTCCGCGCAGCTGCGGCCGGCGGCGGCCGTGCCCGGCTGCGGGACGGACGGCGACGTGCTGCTGGTCTGGGGCACCGGTCCGTACCGGGCGTCGGAGCTGCGGCTCGCCGTCCTCGACGCCGCGGCGCTGGGCCGGCTCTCCGGCCGGGCCACCCGTGACGCCCGGGCACTCGGCGTCCGCTACTGGGCGGGCGGCGGCTGGTCGGACGCGGAGGCGGACGCCGTCCCGCTGTTCGCTCCGGCGGCGCTGGGCGAGGTGAGCGTGCGCTGGGCGGACGCGGTCGGCCGCTACCTGATGCTGTCCGCGTCCGCGCCGGAGGACCCGATCGGCCCTGCGGTCGTGCTGCGCACCGCCCGGCAACCGCAGGGGCCGTGGTCGCGCCGGATCCGGCTGCTCGACTGGGTGGCCACCGGCATGTCGCTGGACCCGCACACCCGGTTCATCAGGGCTTCCGTCGCCGACGACCCGGTGGGCGACCGGATGTTCCGCGCCCAGGCCGGTGGCACCGGCGCGGCCTACGCCCCCTACCTCTTCGACGCGGCCGTCGACGGCGAGGAACTCGTGCTGCGGTACACCCTGTCCACCTGGAACCCGTACCAGGTGGTGCTGATGCGGCACCGGCTGGAGATCGGTCATTTAGGCTGAGGGGTCCGGAGGAGGGTGTGGATGAACGACTGGCGGCGCTGGAGGACGCGCGTGCTGCTCGCCGCCGTCCCGGTGCTGGCGGCCTTCGTGATCGCCGGCATCCAGATCCCGGGGAGCACCGTGGTGCCCTGGCAGCCCAACATGCTCGACCTCGGTGTGTACCAGCGGGTCGGCGGGCTGGTGCTCAGCGGCGGTGACATCTTCGACCCCCAGGGTCAGCTGCCGTGGATCTATCCCGGCTTCGCCGCGCTGCTGACCGTGCCGTTCGCCTTCCTGCCGTTCCACCTCGCCGCCGCGCTCTGGCTCGTGCTGTGCACGGCCGCGCTGGCCGCGATCCTGTACCGGCTGGGCCACACCGGCTGGCGGCTCAGCCTGCTCACCACGGCCGCGATCGTGCTCGTCCAGCCCGTCCGGGACACCCTCGGCTTCGGCCAGTTGGCGATCTTCCTCGTGGCCGCCGCCGTGCTCGACTCGATGCCCGGACCACGGCTGCTGCGCCGCCGGCTGCTGCCCGAGGGCTGGCTGGTGGGTGTGGCCACCGCGGTGAAGCTCACCCCGGCCGTGGTCGCCGCCTACAACTTCCTCGCCGGACGCAGAAAGCCCGGGCTGGTCGCGTTCTTCTCGTTCCTCGCCGCGACCGCCGTCGGCTTCGCGCTGCTGCCGGCGGCGTCGCTGGAGTACTGGGTGAAGCTCGCGTCCGGCGACTCCGGGATCAACTCCGGGATCGTGTTCGCGTCCAACCAGTCGGTGCTGGGCATGTGGAACCGGCTGACCGGCGAGCCCAGTCGGGTCGGCCTGCTGCTCAGCGTGGCCGTGGTCGTCCTCGGCCTGGTCGCGGCCGTGCTGATGCACCGCTGCGGCGAGGTGCCGCTGGCGCTCAGCCTCGCCGGCCTGACCAGCCTGCTCGGCTCGCCGATCTCGTGGTCGCACCACTACGTGTGGGTGGTGCCGCTCGCCGTGGTGCTGTGGCAGGCGCGGGGCCTGCCGGCGTACCTGCGCTGGTTCGGGCTGGCGTACGCCGCCTGGGTCGCGGTGGCACCGTTCATGTGGCTGCGGAGCGGGGACAACGTGGAACTCGGCTATGCGCCGTGGGAGCAGGTGGTCGACAACATCGGGATCGTCGCCGGCGTCCTGCTGCTGGCCGGGTCGGTCGCCGTGGCCCTCGGCCCGTGGGGGCGGGCCCGGAGGACGTCGTGAGGCCGGTCCGGATCGCGTTCACGGCGGCGGCAGCGCTGACGCTGGCGTCCGTCGTGATGGGCGCGGTCGTGTGCGCCACCCAGTCGGGCGCGGCGTGCCCGAACTGGCCGGGCTGCTACGACGAGCAGTTCCTGCCGTCCGTGCAGGCCGGGCTGGGCGAGAACCCGCTGGTCGAGTTCAGCCACCGGGTGGTCGCCGG
>NZ_JARKPQ010000316.1 GCF_029975155.1 Propionicimonas sp.
CGACGTCGTCGCGCGCCTCACGCACGCCGCGCTCACCCGGCACTCCGTCGCCCTGCAGGCCCCCGCGGACGGCATCACCGAACCCGCCGCGCTGCGCCGAACCGCCGGCGACAGCGTCTACACCGTCGCCGGCGCCACCTGGCACGCCTCCCGCCGGATCGTCGCCGCCGAACACCGCCTCGTCGACGCAGCCGGACGCCGCGGCGGCCACCAGGCGCCCACCCCGGCCGTCGAGGTCGCCCTCATCGAGGCGGTCGCGAACCGCACCCCGCTCAACCCCGGACAGGTCGCCCTCGTCCGCGAGATGGCCACCTCGGGCACCCGACTCCAGCTCGCCATCGCCCCCGCCGGCTCCGGCAAGACCACTGCCATGCGCGCGCTGGCCACCGCGTGGCGCAACGGCGGCGGCAGCGTCGTCGGGCTCGCGCCGTCCGCCGCCGCGGCCGCCCAGCTCGGGGCGCAGATCTACACCCACGCCGACACGATGGCCCTCCTCACCCACGCCCTGAACCACCGGCGACCGCTCCCGTCGTGGGCCGAGCGCATCGGGCCGACGAGCCTGGTCATCATCGACGAGGCCGGCATGGCCGACACCCTCTCGTTGGACCAGGTCGTCGAGTTCGTCCTCGACCGCGGCGGATCGGTGCGCCTCATCGGCGACGACCAGCAACTCGCCGCGATCGGTGCCGGCGGCGTGCTCCGCGACATCCAGGCTCAGCACGGCGCCGTCCAGCTCAACGAACTCGTCCGCTTCGCCGACCCCGCCGAAGGCGCCGCCAGCCTCGCGCTGCGCGCCGGCGACCCCGAGGCGCTCGGCTTCTACCTCGACAACCACCGCGTCCACGTCGGCGATCTCGGCACCTGCGCCGACCGAGTCTTCGACTCCTGGCTGACCGCCCGCGACGCCGGAGCGGACGCCCTCATGGTCGCCCCCACCCGCGCTCTGGTGGCCGAACTCAACGCTCGCGCCCAAGCTCATCTCCACGACGGCAGCCACCCCACACGCACCGTCGCCCTCGCCGACGGCAGCGACGCCGCGGTCGGCGACGTGATCATCACCCGCCTCAACGACCGACGACTGCGCACCTCGGGCACCGACTGGGTCCGCAACGGCGACCGCTGGACCATCATCGGCATCGCGAACTACGGGGGCCTCCGCGCGATCCACCAGACCAGCCGGCAGACCGTCATCCTGCCCGCCAGCTACGTGACCAAACCCCGTTGATGCGCACCGCGTGAGTTCCGACCGATCGCGGCCGAACGCCTGCGAGTCGCACTTCAACCGTGGATCGACTCAGCTCGTAGGTCTGGCCGTCAAGCGTGAACCGGACGGTCGCCGGGCCGTTCGTCGACATGGCATGAGGCTACAACGGGTGGTGTTGGCCACCGTCGCCGGCCGTCACTTCTCGAAAGCCCCGCCCTTGCCGACAACAGGAGAGTCGTTGAACTCCGCTCCTAGGCAGATCTGCCCACGCCGCATGAATCCGTCGTGTCGCTTCCCTGTCAGACTCGTGCCCGTCAGACCTACAAGGCCGCCACCTGGGCGACCTCCGCCACTTCGGAGGTGCTGGCAGCGCCCTTGGCGGCAGTTCCCCCTTGGGCTGCGCTGGGCGCCGGTGTCCCGGTGGGCGGCGGCGTGCGCGTTCCGGGCCCCGATCCGTCCGTCCCGGCGGCGTCCGGGGGTGGGCCGCCCCACCCGCTGCCGTCGTAGCCGTTGGCCAAAGTCGGGTCGTCCGGGTTGGCCGACTCGTCGGTGGCACCGTCGTATCCCGACTGACCGCTGCCGGCCCGGACGCCGCGGCGTGAGTAGTCGGGCGGGAAGTTGTTGTGGCCGACGCCCATTTGGTTGGTCTGATCGGCGCCCATGGCGGCGGCCGTCCCGCCCACGGCGGCCATGACGCCGATACCGGTCGAGAGCGCCTGACCGACCGGGCCCATGCCCGCCGCGAATCGGCCGATCGTGGTCGCCGCGGCTCCGTCTTCGCCGGCGGTGCGTCCGGCGTCGTCGGTCGTAGTGGCGGCGCTGCTGCCGGTCTGGCGTCCGGCGAGGACGCCCCCGATTCCGCCGGCCGCCGCGAGCCCCGCGCGCAGGGCGGACCCAGAGGTGCTGCCCGGGTCGGTGAACGCGAACAGCTTGTAGAGCGCCAGCGGGGAGAACGAGGAGACGCAGATGAGCACGACGCCGACGAACGCCGTCCCGATCGACTTCAGGACGTCGTCCTCACCGCCGACCGCCACCTCGGTGGTGATCCTCACGCCGATGCCGAGCGCGAGCACCATCAGGGGTGGGGTGAGGGCGGCGGCGTGGAACCAGCGGAACGACTTCCAGAACCAGCCGCGTCCGAAGTCGGTG
>NZ_JARKPQ010000322.1 GCF_029975155.1 Propionicimonas sp.
GGGTCGTGGCCGTCGCCGCCCGTCACACCGACCGCAGCGAGGCGTTCGCCGCCCGGCACGGGATCCCCCGCTGCCCGGCGACGCCGGCGGCCCTGGTCGACGACCCGGACGTCGACGTGGTCTACATCGCCACCCCGCACAACACGCATCGCGATCTCGCGCTCCTCGCCATCGGCAGGGGCAGGCATGTCCTGGTCGAGAAGCCGATCGCCGCCTCCTCTGCCGAGGCGACCGAGATTGCCACCGCAGCGGCGGACGCGGGCGTCCTCGTCATGGAGGCCATGTGGACGCGCTACCTCCCCCAGTTCGACATCCTGCGCCAGCTGCTCGCCGACGGCGCGCTCGGCGATGTCCACCAGGTCAACGCCGACTTCGGCTCGGCCGTCGCCTACGACCCCACCAGCCGCCTCTGGAATCCTGACCTGGCCGGCGGAGCGCTCCTCGACATCGGCGTCTACCCGGTCTCGCTCGCGTCCGTGGTCCTCGGGACGCCCGACCGCGTCCTCGCCTCCGGCCTGCGGTTGGCCAACGGGGTCGACCTCCGCTCGTCCGCGATCCTCACCTCGGCCACCGGCGCGGACGCGCACGTCGCCTGCTCGATCGTCTCCGAACTGCCGGCCACGGCGACCGTCATCGGCTCCCGGGCGCGGGTCGAGTTCGACCGGCCCTTCTACGCCCCGACCACGGTCACGTTCACCACCCGCCGCCACGGCCGGCCGGCGACCCAGACCTGGACGGACGACGCCTTCACCGACGGCTACAGCGCGCTGAGCTACCAGGCGAGGGCCCTGGCGGGCTACGTCGGACAGGGCCGCCTCGAGTCGCCGCTCCACCCGCTGGCCGAGACCGTGTCGGTGCTGGCCACGATCGAGGAGATCAGGAGCCAGCTGAGCGAGTGCGACGCGCCAGGGTGATCACAGACGTTCGGCGTGCCGCGACACGACGTGGGTCTCCCGTGCCGGAAGCCACGGCGCCGCCGCCAGGAGCGTGATCACCCCGGTGACGGCGAAGGCCAGCGAGTAGCTGCCGTAGTCGACGAGCAGTCCGGCGATGATCGGGCCGGTGATCGATCCGAAGTCCTGCGCCATCTGGAAGGCTGCGAGCGCCGGGCCACCGTTGCGCTCCCGGCCCACCACGTCGGCCAGCGACGCCTGTTGCGCGGGGTTCAGGGCACCCGCGCCGATCCCGGCGACCACGGAGAGGACGACGAGCATCGGCAGGTCCTGTGCCAGCCCCGTCACCGCGGTGGCCACGCCGGAGACGACCAGCCCACCCAGGATGAACGGCTTGCGTCCGACCCGGTCGGACTGGCGGCCGGCAACGGTCAGGCCGACCGCGTTGCCCGCGGCGAACACCGCGAGCGCCATCCCCGCCACCCATGGCTCCTTGCCGATGACGACGGTGGCGAAGAGCGGCAGGATCGCGTTGCGGACGCCGAAGTTGGCCCATCCGTTGGCGAATCCGGAGCCGAACGCGGCCCGGTAGGCGCTGTCGCGCCACGCCTCGCGCACCGTCATCACCGGCAGGACCGGGCTGCCCGGTGCGGGACGCAACGACGCGTGCCGCAGGAAGACCCAGACGATGCCCGCGGCGACCAGCAGCGCGACGGCGTAGACGAGGAAGGGCACCCGCAGGCCGAGGCTGCCGAGCAGGCCGCCGACAACAGGCCCGCCGACCCCGCCGAGCAGGAAGGCGGTCGCATAGGCGGAGGAGACCCGGGCCCGGATGCTCACCGGCGCCAGGCGGATCAGGAGCGCGACCGCGGAGACCGTGAACATCGTCGACCCGATGCCGCCGAGCCCCCGGAAGAGGAGCAACTGCCAGTAGTCCTGCGCGAAGGCGGTGGCTCCCGTGGACAGCGCGACGATGCCCAGCCCCGCCAGGTAGACCGGACGCTCACCGAGCCGGGCGATCAGCCGTCCG
>NZ_JARKPQ010000342.1 GCF_029975155.1 Propionicimonas sp.
CCGGCAACGGTCAGGCCGACCGCGTTGCCCGCGGCGAACACCGCGAGCGCCATCCCCGCCACCCATGGCTCCTTGCCGATGACGACGGTGGCGAAGAGCGGCAGGATCGCGTTGCGGACGCCGAAGTTGGCCCAGCCGTTGGCGAACCCGGAGCCGAAGGCGGCCCGGTAGGCGCTGTCGCGCCACGCCTCGCCCACCGTCATCACCGGCAGCGTGGGGCTGCCCGGCGCCGGACGCAACGACGCGTGCCGCAGGAAGACCCAGACGATGCCCGCCGCGACCAGCAACGCGACGGCGTAGACGAGGAAGGGCACCCGCAGACCGAGACTGCCGAGCAGGCCGCCGACGACGGGTCCACCGACCCCACCGAGCAGGAAGGCGGTCGCGTAGGCGGAGGAGACCCTGGCCCGGATGCTCACCGGCGCCAGGCGGATCAGGAGCGCGACCGCGGAGACCGTGAACATCGTCGACCCGATGCCGCCGAGCCCCCGGAAGAGCAGCAACTGCCAGTAGTCCTGCGCGAAGGCGGTGGCTCCCGTGGACAGCGCGACGATGACCAGCCCCGCCAGGTAGACCGGACGCTCACCGAGCCGGGCGATCAGCCGTCCACCTGCGGGAGCGAACACCAGCCGGAAGAACGCGAAGGCGCTGACCACCACGCTGGACGCGAACGCGCCGACGCCGAAGCTCTGCGCGAACGACGGCAGCACCGGGGTGATCAGTCCGAAGCCGATGGCGATGACGAAGGCCGCCGCGATCAGCACCCAGATCTCGCCGGGGATCCGTGGCCGCGCGTCCGGCGCGGCAACGGTCTGATCGGGCACGGTCACCCAGTATGCCGCTGGTCCGGCACAGGGTGGGCATCACACTCGTCCACCCTGTCCGCGTCCCCTCGCCTCATCGAACGCGAGCTCGCCATCGTCGTCGCGGTGTTGCGCGGGCGACCCGTCCAAGCTATGCGCGTGCCGCACGTGCCAGACCAGGTAGACGTCCACCGCGGCATCCTATTCGCGAACGCCTCCGCTGCATCGAGCAGCCCCGAGTACGGCGAGGAAGCGGCAGATCGGCGCGAGTAAGCTGCACCGAACACTGGTGCAGGGGCGGATTGTCCAAGCCGACGAGAACGAGGCCACCTCGTGCCTGACGCCGAGCGGGGACCACTGGCGGATTCTCCCGACTCACCGTTCCGACGAACAACGTGCGCTCGCTCGAGACCGAGCAACCTGGAAAGCTGAACAGGCTGATTATTCATCCACGGATCGTCCCTCCACAGCTGGGCGCGGCGTTAGGGGAGCAGATCCCAGTACTGCTTGCGGGCAGGCATCGCGTGGATCACCAACTCGTCACCGCCGTCGAACACCAGCACCACGGTCTCCAGCAACCGGGCCCGGGTGTCGAGCCCCAACCGAAGCTCACGAAGCGGCGGGCCGTCGTCCAGGCCTCGATCCACAGCGCCCACTCGGCGGCCTGTTCGACGTCCTCGGCGGCAATCCCGTGCTTGAGGGCGCCGGCGTGGATCTTCACGCCGCATAATGCGCGAGTGCGGCCCTGATCGCCTCCGAGCGGCTCAAGTCGTGGCGTTTCGCGGCAGCATCCAAAGCGTCGAGCTCCTCGGCGGTCAGACGTACCGCAACCACCTGCGCCGGCTCCGCACCACGACCGGGACGGCCACGTCCCCGACGCTTCAACTCGGAGACGTCATAGCCAGACTCAGCCTCGTCCGCCCATTTCTGGATCTGCTCCTCACTCACCACACACAAATCGTATAACGAAAACCTCAGCCAGCAAGACTCAGATCGGGACAGCCCGAGCACGGCGGCGAGCGATGCCGGCGAGCTTTCACTGCCGGCCCACCGGCCCCGTCCGCAGCCGCCTGCCCCCAACAGGGGCCAGCGCACTTCCCTATCACGGCCTCCCCGCCGAATCACCACCGGCGTACGGCAGGAGGGGGCGCGGACACGAGGACCACTGGCCTGGGCAGCGACGCCGCCGTCCGATCTGGCGCGCGCCTCGCAACCGATGTCGACGTGGGCGAAAATGCTCGTGGTCTACCGTCTTCCCCGTGGTGGACCGGATCGGCCGGGCTGAGAAGCGGACGCGCGAACCCGCGGACAGCCTCCGCGAAAGCTCCGCCGCGGACCTGCTTCGCGGGCTCGGGGCAGACTGGGCCGCCCCGGCCCTCGGCGGCGTGGCTCGCCTGGCGGTGGGACGGTTCGTTGCGGACATGATCGAGATGGACGTCGCTCTCGCCCGCGGTGGCCCGGCCGCCGCTGCGGACGCGGTGCTGTCGCGGTACGCGGGCACCGTGACGATCCGCGGCGAGGAACGGGTGCCTCCCAGCGGCCCGCTGGTGGTCGTCGCCAACCACGCCGGCACGGTTGACACCCCGGCCCTCTGGCGCCTGCTCGCTGCCCGCGACGACCTGCGGACGATCGCCCTCGACCGCCCGTTCCTGCGGGCGCTGCCTCACCTCGCGTCCCGGCTGCTGTTGGTCGCAGCGGACGCGCGCGGGCGAATCGGTGTGGCGCGCGCGGCGGCCGATCACCTCCGCGCGGGTGGCGCACTGCTCACCTTTCCCGCCGGGGCAATCGAGCCGGATCCCGCGCTACGGCTCGCAGACGCCCTGACTTCCCTGGCCGGCTGGGGGAACGCGACCGAACTCTTCGTTCGACTCGTCCCGGAGACGGCGGTGCTCCCGGTCGCGGTATCAGGCGTGGTCTCGCGGCGAATGCTGCGCAGCCCGTTCTCCCGCTGGCGGGTAACGTCCCCGGATCGCGAGTTGTCCGCCGCGACGCTCCAGGTGCTCCTGCGCGACCGGTCGATCAATCCGGTCCTGTCCGTGGCCCCACCACTGCGAGGCACTGCCGGCACCGCAGAACTCCGGGCCGCGATGGAGGGGCTGCTGCACGACTGTGTTCGATGAGGGCCGGCGTCCGGTGTTGGCCCGTCACCCATCCGACGCGGGTCGTGGCCGTCGGTCGGCGGCTGCAGCTCTTGCCATCGACGCCGGCAGAACCGGTCTGGTAGAAAGGCCGGATGGCGGGCGGGGACGAAGTAGCTGCGATCGCCGGCGTGGTGGATCGGCCGCGGCTGTACCAGGTGCTCGACTCTTCGCTGGTGCGGGTCTGCGTGGTGCAGGGCCCCAGCGGCTCGGGCAAGACGACGCTGTTGCGCAGCTGGGCGCTCCAGCGGACGCAGGAGACGCCGATCACCTGGGTCTCACTGAGCGACCGGGTCACCAGCCGCCAGGCCTTCTGGCAGCACGTCGCCAACAGCGCGTCGCGGCTGGGCGAGCTCTCGGAGGGCACCGCCGTCCACGTGAAGGAACAGCTGAGCCTCGCGGCCGATCCCGTCCGGATCGCCAGCGGGATCCTCGCCGGCGTCGGCCCGGCCGTCCTCGTCCTGGACGCGTACGAGCACCTCGGTGAGGTGATGGCGGAGATCGATGCGGATCTGGCGCGCCTGCTGGTCGCGGCGCCCGATCTTCGAGTCCTGGTGACCACGAGGAGTCGGACGGAGCTGGCCGACTTCGACCCGCCCGGCGGGATCGTGCGCGTCATCACGCTCGCCGAGCTGGCGCTGACCCCGGAGGAGGTCGGTGCGTTGATCGTGGCCCAGACCGGGATCGCCGACGAACGCCTCGCCGCCTCGGTGGCGAGCGCCACGCGAGGGTTCGCGCTCACGGTGCGGGCGGTGGTGCTCACGTTGTCCCAGCTCGGCCGGATTCCTCATCCCGACTCGGCGGAATGGAACGACGTCGTGGCGGCGAGACTCGAGTCCCTCCTGCCCGACCCCGTGGCGGCGCAGTTCGTCACCGACACGAGTGTTCCGCCCTATGTCGACGTGGAGTTGGGGCAGCTCCTGAGCGGACGCCAGGAGACGGCCGAGCTCCTGGCCATGCTGGAGCGCAACGGTTTCGGCCGCTGGATCCCCTATGCCCGTCATCGCCCGGTGTTCCAGTACGTCGAGACGATCCGGGACGCCTTCCGGGCCCGGGCCGCCGACGAGCCGGAGCGGTTCCGGCGCTCCTGTGTGATCACCGCCTCCTGGCTCCTCGAGAACGAGGAGGTCGTCGAGCAGGCCCTGCAGTTCGCCATCGACGGTGGCGACCATGCCCTCGCCGACCGGGTCTTCGTCTCGGTGGTGATCGGCAACCCGGACAGCTACACCAGCGACCGGTTCCTGGCCACCCTCAAGGAGGTTCCCCAGGCGGCACTGGGTGAGTACCCGATGCTCGCGTTCGGGCTCGCCCTCGCCCTTGCGGGCAACCCGATGCTCCGGGGTGAGGCTCCGCCCGTGGCCCGGATCGCGTTCGAGTCGACAGCGCGTCCTGCCTACATCGAACCGACCATCGACGCGTTCTCGCTGGCGAGCATGCAGGCGATCGCCCGCCGCTTGGCGTGGAGGTTCCGTGACTCCTCGGACGCGTGCCTGAGCGTGCTGCGGACGGTGGACGCCATCGACCCGGCCTTGCTGGAGCGGTTCGGCGAGCATGTGGGGACGATCCTGCGACAGCTGAGCTATTCGCTCCTTCAGGGTGGCCGGATCGACGAGGCCATGTCGGCGATCGACCGGTCGGTCTCCTTGTGCCCGACCCAGACGACGCGGAACTACTCGACGGTCTACGCGGCCGGAACCAGCGCGTTCGCCGGCGACCTGGCGCGAGCCAAGGTCCTGTCCGCCTCGATCGACCTCAAGGCCTGGCCGGTGGAGTGGAGAGACTCGTTCATGAACGGTCTCGGCCTGGTCGCCGACGGGTATGCCCGGCTGGACGCCCTGGACTTCTCCGGCGCCGCGGACGTCCTGCGTGACGCCAGCTCCTACATCCAGACGGCGGAGTTCTGGCCCTTCCTCACCGGGATCTCGGTCTCCGCACGCCACGGGCTCGGTCAGGCGCGGGCCGAGGCCGAGCGGGTGACCCGGGAGCTCGCCGCCCCGGTGCCTCCTCCCGGTGTCGGCGACAACGTGGCCACGGAACGCCTGCACGCCGTGCTCGCGCTCGCGTGGCTGGCCGGCGGCGATCAGCGCGCCGCCGCCAGGGCGCTCGACGGGCAACCGGACGACAGCCCGTACCTGGCCATCGGCAGGATCGCGGTGTTGCTGGCCGCTGGACGGGACCACCAGGCGCTCCAGCTGGCCCGTGACCTGCTGGAGCTGCCCGGGCACACCATCCGGACCCTGGCGGAGACGCGGACCTTCGGGGCTGTGGCAGCGCTCCGGCAACACGAACCGGAGCTGGCCTGGACGTGGCTCAGCGCCGGCGCGGTGGCATGGGAGACGTACGGGCCGAGGGTGCACGTCGCACTGCTCGCTCCGCGCGATCGCAGGCTTCTCTGGGAGTTCGCCCGCGAGCGGGGGTCGGCGAGCCTGCAGCGCTACCTCGACGTCCCGGCCTCCGAGGCGCGCGCGAGCGGCCTCGCCGCAGCAGCCCTGACCGCGCGGGAACGCGTCGTGCTGGCCGCGCTCGCCGAGCACGAAGGCGTCCGCGCCATCGCCCAGGCCCTGGTGGTCTCACCGCACACCGTCAAGTCCCAGCTGCAGAGCATCTACCGAAAACTCGGCGTGACGTCCCGCGAGGCGGCGATCGCCGTGGCCCAGGAACTGGGTCTTCTCGACTCGCCTTCGTCCGCGCTCTAGTCCCGGTACCAAGTTCCGCCTGACCAGGGCGAATTCGGGCTCCGAGGGGTGTCTGCGCCGATGCCATCTGCGCCACGATGGCGCACCAATCGTGCCCGTGCCACGGCTCGCCCGTCCGACGAACGCGGGGCGCCTGCGCGTCCGTGATCCGCCGGCTTGCCGAGCCGACCACCAGAGAGAGTCTCCATGCCGCGTCCGGAATCCACAGCTGAACACCGCTCCGCTCACCTGATCACCCGGGCGCTGTCGCTCGCCCTCACCGTCGCCCTGGCGATGGCGTCCCTGATCGTGGGGGCGCAGCCGGCTCACGCGGCGACGCCCGGGATCACCGCGAGCGTCCTGCTCGGCAATGAGACCTACGACGGCACCACAGTGGTCAACGAGGGCGACACCCTGACCCTCCGGGTGCAGTACACCGACCAGGTCGCTCCCGGCTCGACGGTCGAGTTCGAGCTCGGCGACAACGTGACCGTGAGCGCCGTTCCGAGCGGCAACTCGGCGATCACCAACGTCGTCCGGGATGGAAACAAGGTCCGGGTCACCTTCGCCGATCCATGGCCGAGTGGAGTCAACCAGGGTGTCTTCGACCTGAGGTTCACCGTGAACTCCGTCGACGAGAGCACGCGCGAGGCGATCACGTGGAAGATCGACGGCGAGGAGTCCTCCCGCCAGGTGATCATCCGCAACTCCGGCGACGAGTTCGCCAACGTCACCAACGGGCAGAGCAAGAACCTCTCGCCGGACAACCGCAACAACGTGATGTCCGTCTCGGCCGACGGCACTGTGACGCTCAACCCCGGCGTGGTCGGCTCGACCCTGACCACCTACACGCTCCGCGTCACCAGCGCAGAAGCACGCAACGGCCTGACCATCGCCGACCAGTTGCCCGCGAACCTTGCCTATCTGGCCGGCTCGTTCTCGGCACAGTTGACCACCTGGGACGCCGACGGGCTCAACCGCGAGACCAATCCGTTCGCATTCTCGCCCACCATCACCGGCAACTCCTTCACCAGCGACGTGACCCTGCCCGAGAACTCGATCCTGGTCATCACCTACGCCGTCACGGTGCCGGACGAGGCGGCCCGCGTCGCCCTCCAGGCACAGTTGCAGGCCGCGGCGGATGCGCGCAACGGCGACCCGGGCAACTTCTTCATCTCCCTGCAGAACACCGCGACGTTCGGGACCGAGTCCCGCACGGCGACCCTTCGACTGACCGGCGCGCTGCCCGCGGCGCCCGGCCCCAACCCCGGCTCCGCCTTCGGCAAGACCTCCGACTGGACGACCCAGGAACTGAAGGCGAACGCGGACGGCACGCTCACGCCACCCGAGGAGATCGCCTACACCCTGCACGCCGACCTCGCCCAGTGGGACGGCCGGCCCGACAACGCCAACTTCACCCTGACCCGCAACGTCGTGATCCGCGACACCCTGCCGGCCCAGGCGAGCTGGAACACCGGGGACGCCGCCTTCCTCACCGCGACCGGGAACCTGGCGCTGACCCGGGCCGCCGACAGCGTCACCTGCGCCGACGCGGAGATGGCCACCGACGCCCAGATCGGCACCTACTGCGTCAGCGGCCAGACCCTGCTGATCAACCTCGGCAGGACCTCGAGCACGAGTGTCGACATCGCGGCCAAGGCCCAGCTCAACACCGTTACGGGACTGCCCGACCACCCCGACGGCACGACCGTCGAGGACGGTCACGCCTACCGGCTGCGCAACACCGCCCAGTTCTTCTACCGTTCCGGCAACCCGTACTCGGCCACTCGTGACGCGAAGGTCGTGACCCTGCCCCAGGACACGTCCGGTGGCATCAACGACTCCAGCGTCTTCACCAAGCAGGGCACCGCGGACGACACCGCCGTCAACCCCGGCGACACGGTGACCGTGGCCTACACGTTCACCGTGGCGGCGGGCAAGGGCATCGACGTCCGGACGAGCCACATCGTCGACTACATCGACCACTCGGTCTTCGACCTCAGCGACCCCGACGCGATCCACATCGGCGGCACCTACGACGGACAGACCCTGGGCTCCGCCGACTTCGCCACCAGCCTCGACGCCGACGGCAACCTCGTCATCGCGCTGAGCGATGCCGGCAGGGCCGTCGTGACCACCCGTGGCGTGGACAGGCGGCTGGTCGTCAACATCACGCTGACCACGGTGCCCTTCGACGGCAAGGAGACCAAGACCATCACGAACCGGGCCACCCTGTTCGGGCAGGACGGCGACCCCGACTACTGGTCGGAGAGCGGTACCGAGGCCACCTCCTACGGCGACGAGGCCGAGGTCCGCAAGACCGTCTTCGACCGCGGTGACGAGGACTGGGTGCAGACCCTCAAGGCCCAGCGGGACGCCGACGGCCGGCTGACCCAGAGCGTCTACACCTACCGGGTCGAGTTCATCCCCCACGGCAACTATGACGGTGTCGTGATCGCCGACGTCCGCGACGTGCTGCCGGCCGGCGTGAGCTTCCTCGGCTTCGTGACCGCCGCGAACGCGGCCACCGCGACGAACCCCGTCCCGGGCCCGGTCGACATCGGCGGGAACATCGAGGCCACCTACACCGGCGGGGTGGTGACCCTGAAGCAGCAGGACGGGACGGTCCTCGACGCCAGCAGGACGATCGCCGCCTACTTCGCGGTGCGGGTCGTCGATCCTTCCGCCTCGGTCCCGATCGTCAACCAGATCGGCACCAGCCGCGCCGAGATCGTGCCGATGTCCTACGCGGTGGGTGACTACGTCTGGATCGACGCCGACCGCGACGGCGTGCAGGACGCCGGCGAGGAGGTTCTGCCGGGCGTGACAGTGGAACTCCTCGACGCCGCCGGGGCAGTGGTGGGCACGACCACCACCGATGCCCAGGGCCGCTACCTGTTCGACAACCTGGTGGCGGGCACCTATCAGGTGCGGTTCACCCTCACCGAGGAACAGGCTGCCCGCTACGCCTTCACCAGTGAGGGTGCCGGCAGCAGTGATGCCGTCGACTCCGATGCGGTCGTCCAGACCGGCGGCCGGGTAGGCCTGACCAGGCAGTTCGTCCTCGACGGCACGAACCAGTCGCTCACCACCGACTACGACCGGCAGGTGCAGGCCTCGGAGGGCATCGATCCCACCTGGGACGCCGGGGTCGTGCTCACGTCGGTCTCGGTAGGCGACTACGTCTGGGTGGACACCAACCGCAACGGTCGGCAGGATCCCGGTGAGCCGGGCATCCCGGGGGTCGTCCTCGAGCTGATCGGCCCTGACGGCGAGCCCGTCACCGACGTGTACGGCAATCCGGTGGGGCCGGTGACGACCGGTCCGAATGGCGAGTACACCTTTGAGAACCTGCCCGCTCTGACCGGCGAGCAGACCTACACGGTGCGGATCGACCGGGACGCCTCGGCGGACGCGCTGCGTCCCTACGTCCCCACCGGTGCGGGACAGGGCGACCGGGCCGGGGACTCCTCCACCTGGGAGACCACGACCGACCCAGGCGACCTGCACAACGACGGTGACCGCGACCCCACCCTCGACTTCGGGTTCGTCACTCCGCTGTCCTCCGCAGGCGATACCGATGACGAGCTCGCCTACACCGGAGCCGAGGGCGCGCTCTGGGCACTCGCCATCGGGGGCATCGCGCTGGTGCTGGCGGGCGTGGGGCTGCGGATCGGCCGGCAACGAGCCGAGTAGGCAGGGATCCGCGACCGAGTCAGTCGGCGCGGACGGTCAGCTCCCGCAGCCAGACCTCCCACGCCGACTCCTCGCGCCGCACGTAGTCAGCCGCGTCCGCGGAGAACAGGTACGCGCGCAGGCCAACCGTGGCCTTGCCGTCCCCTTCCTCGAACACGAAGACGCTCAGCATCCCGGGGACGGGCGCGGTGAGCCGCACGAGTGCCTGCCGCTCGCCGACGACCTCGACCGTGCCGGTGGTGTCGCGCAGCGCCACCGTGGTGCCCACGTCGCCCAACCCGAACGCGTCGCGCAGGGTCGACCAGACCGTCTCGCCGTCGCCCGGGTGGGAGGCGGCGGCCTCCAGCTGGGTGGCCTCCTGGCCGGCGAAGTGCGACAGGTAGAGGCGCAGGTTGTCGAAGAACGGTATCCAGTTCGTCCCCATCTCCTCCCAGAACTCCGACTCCCAGTCGGCGCCGGTCCCGAAGCCGCTGCTCGTGACGCGGACGACGCAGGTGCCGCCGGACTGCGCCTCGACCAGGAACTCGGACGTCAGCGGGCTGAGCGCGTCCGGATCCTTGCCCATGAGGGCGGCCCAGTCCTCCTCGTAGACGAGGCGGCGAGGCGGCTCCCAGCCGGTGACGTGGCCGTCGGAGCCCATGTCTGGGCCCATCGCGAAATGCAGGGAGCCGCCTTCGCGCTCCTCAAGCTCGGTCGGCAGGAACCAGGCGCTCATGCCCTTCGCGGTGGCGATGGCCTGCCAGACCTGCTCAGGGCTGCCTGGCACCTCGACGCTGAACTCGAGGCGGTACGGGACGTTCGGGGTCGTGCTCATGGCAACTCCTGCGGTATTGGGTGAGCGGCGACGACGAGCCGGTGCCGGCGTCCGTCGTCGTGGTGGTAGCGAGCGGCCAGGTCGAGCACCGCTGCGGTCAGGTCGTCGGCGAATGCAGCCCGGTCGGCGGTCGAACGGAAGCCGATCTCCGTGTCGATCGCCAGTGTCGGCAGCCGCTTGCCGGTGGCCCCGGCCCGGCGCGCCAGGGCGCCGACCTCGCGCACCATCCGGCCGGCCAGGGCGACCAGGTAGCCCGCCGACAGATGGTCCGGGCTGGCGTCCGGGTTGGCCGCCGATGCGTTGACGGCCGCCGGCGACACGACGTACGACACCGCCGACGCCTGAAGCACGCGCTCGGTGATGCCTCCGTGGCGGCGCTCCTCGGACAGCTTCACCAGGCCGTGCGCCTCGAGCGCCTTGAGGTGGTAGTTGACCTTCTGGCGCGCGATGCCGACCCGCGCGGCGAGTCCGGCCGCGGAGGCCGGCACGACCAACTCGCCGAGCAGCCGGGCCCGGACCGGATCCAGCGCGGCGGCGGCAGCACCCGCGCTCTCGATGACCTCGACGTCCTGCATGACCCCCACCCTTGCCCCTGACAATAAATCTTGTCAAGAGGATTGGGCCTTGCGGCACGACCGATTTGCGCAGTCGATGGCCAGAACACGCCTTCAGGAGCGCGATTCAGGGATCGAGCGCGCAATTCGGAGCGGGGTGACACCAACAGACTTGGAAACGGACCGGCGGGTAGGGGTGCGACCACAGAGGCGACGGCGTTTGGGCAACACGGATGGCAGCACTGCCGCTTGTTCGATTTGGGAAGATGCCCTGACGGGGCCTTTCACTCAGAGCGGATGACGGGAATCGAACCCGCACTGTCAGCTTGGGAAGCTGATGTTCTGCCATTGAACTACATCCGCGTGCGCCCGGCTCGCCGGACACGGCGTGGAGCAGTCTAGCCGGAGCGCCGACATCGCCGCGAACTACCCTCCGACAGGCCGACGCGCGGGCACACTAAGGCGAAACCGGCGCAGTCAACGCGGAACGTCTGCCAGACTGCTGCTACAGCAGCGCCCGTGTGCACGGCGGGCGACAACCTGGGGAGCGAGGCGGGTGACCAGAGAAGACCGGGCCATCACCATCGTTGAGCTGATCACGCACGCCATGGCGGCACTCAACGACGGCGAGCAGGCCGAGCAGCTGGTCTGCCGTACCCTCGCCAAGGCCTCAGCCGCAGAGAGCGCCGCCCTGATCAGCGTCGAGATCGGGCGCCGCGTCCAGCTGCACGCCGTCTGGCCCGACCAGCGGCACGCGTCCGTCCTCGCCGAGGTCGCCCTGCGCGGCGGACGCCACAGCGTCGGCAACCTCCACCTCGCCCAGCATCCTGCGCTCGGCGAGATCGTCACCATCGGGCCCGACCTCGACCTGCATCAGAACCAGGAGCGCGGCCGCGTCCTCGCGCTCTCCCGCCGTGGCGGCTTCGGACCGGAGGCCCACGCCCTGTTCGCCGAGGTCGCAGCGCCCCTGCAGCTCCTCCTGCCCCACACCGCGGACGCCTGCCTGCGCGCCCGCCAGGCCCGCACCGCCGCGGACGCGGCCGCCGACCTCAACCTCACCACCCGCGAGGTCGAAGTCCTGCAGCTCCTCTCCGAGGGCCTCCTCGCCCGTACCATCGCCGCCCGCCTCGGCCTCTCCCCGCGGACCGTGCACAAGCACCTGAGCAACGTCTACAGCAAGCTCGGCGTCCACGACCGCCTGGTCGCGGTCAGCATCGCCCGATCCCGGGGCCTGATCGCGGCGTAGCCAGGTTCACCCGCCGCGCTTGGCCTTCACGGTCTTCTTCAGCAGCCACAGCGGCAGCAGCCAGCTGCCCAGCGCCGTGACCAGCCAGACCACCAGAGTGCCCAGCGTCCACGCCAGCGGACCATCGATCGTCAGCCCGCCCGCGAACGAGCTCGCGATCGCCAGCGCCACGCCGGTCGAGATCAGTCCGACCCCACCGACCAGCGGTGGCGAGAACTTGCTGGCCAGCTTCGTCACCAGCGGCGTCAGCAGGCTCTGCGCGACCGTGAACACCAGCACGGCGACGATGAAACCCTGCACACCCACGCCGATGCCCGGCACCAGCAGTCCGGCGACCAGCAGACCCACCACGGACGAGCCGCAGAAGATCGCGGCCAGAATGAGCATTCGACTCATGCCCTGACCTTATCCATCCCGGGTAGGGGAACGCCCCGAAAGCACCCCCAAACCAGCACTTCTCGGCTTCACCTGCGCAAGCAGCGGGCTTACGGTCGTGTCATGTCCAATCCCCTTGAGCCGACCGACGTCGGCCCGGCCGTCGGCGGCGACCTCGCCGCGACCGACCGCGACCGCGATCACGTCATCACCCTGCTGACCACAGCCCAGGCAGAGGGACGACTCTCCGTCGCCGAGCGCGACCAGCGCATCTCCGCCGCCAGGACCGCCGAGACCTTCGACGACCTCGTGCCGCTCACCCGTGACCTGGTCAGCCCCACCGGTCCCGCCGCCCGTCCCGTCGTCACCTACGACGAGGCCAACGCCTCCGAGTCCGCCGACCAGATCGTCGCGATCTTCGGCGGCGCCACCCGCAAGCACACCTGGCGCGTGCGCCGGAACACCTCGATCATGGCCGTCTTCGGCGGTGTGGAGCTCGACCTCACCAGCGCCACGTTCGAGTCCCATGAGCTCACCTTCAACGTCTTCTGCCTGTTCGGCGGCATCGAGGTCACCGTCCCGCCCGGCACGGCCGTCGACAACCAGGTCGCCGCGGTGTTCGGCGGTTCGGACGTCCGCCGGCTCGTCCCGCCGGACGGATCCGCGCCCCGGCTGGTCGTGAAGGGCTTCTGCGGCTTCGGCGGCGTGGAGGTGCGCAACCCGAAGGACCGTCGTCGTTCCCACTAGGGTCGCTTCCATGAGTGACCTGTTCACCCCCACCGCGGACTGGCAGCGCCTGCCGGTCCGCTACCGAACCGTCCGCCGGCTCGGCGCGCTGGTCTGGAACCTGGCCGTCACCGTCATCGCCGGTGTCGCCGTCGGTGTGTTCTTCGACTGGCGCTGGGCGGCCGGCATCGCCGTCGCCGGGTCCGGCTGGACCATCTGGCGCGTCGTCCGCGCCGGACGGTGGGTACGCAGCTTCGGGTACGCCGAACGCGCCGAGGACCTGCTGATCACCTCCGGTCTGTGGAACCGGCACCTGACCGCCATCCCCTACGGACGGATGCTGTCGGTCAACGTCGAGTCCGGACCGATCGACCGCGCCTGGGGCCTCGCCAAGGTGCAGCTCGTCACCGCCAGCCCCCAGTCCGCCGGCCAGATCCCCGGCCTCACCACCGCGGACGCCGCCGCCATGCGCGACCGCCTGATCGCCGCCGGCGAGGCCCAGGCGCTGCCCCTATGAGCGACCCGGAGCCCCTTCCTGTGGTCCCTGAGCCTGACGAAGGGCCACCAGCGGCCTCGTCAAGCTCAGCCAACACGGAGGCGGACTCAACCACCCAGACCGAGCGGCCACATCCGCTGACCCCGTTCGTGCGCGGCTGGATCGTCCTGCTCGCGGTGGCGCTCAGCGTGGGGCGCGACTACCTGCCGACCGGGGGCGACCCGCGGGAGCTCCCGCCGCTGGAGTTCATCGTCGGCGGGGTCGCCCTGCTCGCCCTGATCAGCGGCATCGCCGGCTACTTCTCGTGGCGGTTCACCCGGTTCGTGATCGACGCGGAAGTGCTGCGGATCGACAGCGGCGTGCTGTTCCGCCGCTCGCAGCGGGTGGCGTTCGACAAGGTGCAGTCGATCGACGTCGTCCAGCCGTTCGCCGCCCGGCTGTTCGGACTGGCCGAGCTGCAGATCGACGTGGGCTCGCACGAGCGTCCCCGGCTCCGCTACCTCGCCCGGACCAGGGCCTACGCGCTGCGCGACTACCTGCTGGCGCGGGCGCGCGGCGTCCAGGCCGAGGCTGCCGAGCACACGGAATCCGCGTCCATCCTCACCGACCTCGGCGCCCAGGACGAGGTGCTGATCACCATCCAGCCGCAAGTGCTGATCCTGGCCGCGGTCACGTCGCACGAGTTCTGGAGCATCGTCGCGTCCGGCGTGCTGGCGGGCGTGGTCGGGGTCGCGTTCGGGCAGCTGTGGCCGCTGCTGGTGATCGCCATCCCGACGGTCAGCGCGCTCTTCGGGTTCGTCGGACGCCGCGTCATCGGCCAGTTCAACTACACGCTCTCCCGGCGGGCCCACGGCCTGCGGATCTCCCGCGGCCTGACCAGCCTGACCAGCCAGTCGCTGCCGCCACGCCGCGTCCAGGCCCTGCAACTCAGCCAGTCGCCGGTCTGGCGGCGGCTGGGCCTGTACCGCATGGACCTCGAGGTGATCGGCTGGGGCCACGTCACCGACGACGAGGACAAGTCCGGCGTCTCGACGATCCTGCTGCCCGCCGGGACCATCGACCAGGTGCGCGTCGCGCTGACCGCGATCTGGCCGCAGGCCGACTTCGAGGCTGTCGAGCTGCATCCCGCGCCGGTGCGCGCCCGCTGGCTGCACCCGTTCTCCCAGCCCTTCCTTCGCTGGGGCCACGACGACCGGCTGGTGGTGTCCCGGCACGGTTGGCTGGTGCGGCGCTGGCAGCTGGTCCCGCACTCCCGGATCCAGTCCGTCCGGGTGACGCAGGGAATCGTGTCGCGGCGCCTGGGCCTCGCCGACCTGCAGTTCCACACCGCCGGCGGCCAGCTGTCGCCCCACGCATCCGGTCTGGACGCGGCCCACGTGCTGCAACTCCAGGCGCAGCTCCTGCAGCTCGTGCACCACCCGGCCGCCGTGGACGTCTCCGAACCCCCGCCGCCCGCCGAGCCGCCGCGCGTAGTCTCGATGGGATGACACAGGGCTGGACGTTCGATGGTCAGGGCTGGCTGCAGGTCGGGGAGTTGCTGCTCGCATTCGTGCTGAGCGCGCTGGTCGGCCTCGAACGGCACCTGCGCGGCAAGAGCGCCGGCCTGCGCACCCAGGCGATCGTCGGGACGGCGGCGGCACTGTTCCTTCTCGTCTCGAAGTACGGCTTCAGCGATGTCCTGTCCGACCACGTGGTGCTGGATCCGTCCCGGGTCGCCGCGCAGATCGTGTCCGGAATCGGGTTCCTCGGCGCCGGGCTGATCCTGACCCGCCGGGGCGCCGTCCGCGGCCTCACCACCGCCGCGTCCGTGTGGGAGACCGCCGCGATCGGGATGGCGGCCGGCGCCGGGCTGTGGCTGCTCGCCCTGGTGGTCACCGCACTCCACTTCGCGATCGCGTACGGGCTCACCGGGCTGGCCCGGCGCCTGAGCGGGGGGCGGGAGAATCAGCTCCAGCTGGAGGTCGTCTACGCCGACGGACGCGGCCTGCTCCGCGAGCTGCTGCCGGCCGTCACGTCGTCGGGCTGGACCGTGGCGCGTGTCCAGCCCGTGCTCGCCAGCGCCGGTTCGGCGGGGGTCGCCCTCGAACTCAGCGGCTCGGGCGCCCGGGATCAGTTGATCGCCACGCTCTCCGGCATCGACGGGGTCAGCACCGTGCAGGTGCTGGCGGAGGACGAAGAGTAGCCGACCTCAGGCGGGGACGGCGGCGCCGGACGCGCGGCGCGCCGACCAGGCGGACGCGACCATGTCGTCCACCGAGTAGCTCATCCGCCACTCCAGGTCGGCGGCGGCAGCCGTGCCGTCCGCGACGATCCGGTCGGGGTCGCCGGCACGGCGAGGGCCGATCTCGGGGGTGAAGTCGATGCCGGTGACGCGGGCCATCGCGTCCATGATCTGGCGGACGCTGAGACCCTCGCCACTGCCGAGGTTGTAGGCCTTCCGCAGCGGACGGCCCTCTTCGAGAGCCAGAGCGGCGGCCACGTGCGAGGTGGCCAGGTCGCCGACGTGCACGTAATCGCGGACGCAGGTGCCGTCCGGCGTGGCGTAGTCGTCGCCGTTGATCCGTGGCGTCCGGCCGGCCAGCAGGGCCTCGATCACCAGCGGGAACAGGTTGTGGGGGCTGGCGTCGAGTACCTCGTCGGTCGCGGAGCCGACGACGTTGAAGTAGCGCAGGCTGACCCCGCGGAACCCCTCGGTCGCCCGGACCATGTCGTTGATCAGCCATTCGCCGATCAGCTTGCTCTCGCCGTAGGGCGATTCCGGGTGGTTTGGCGACTCCTCGGTGACGAGCTCGGTGTCCGGCGTGCCGTACACCGCCGCCGAGGACGAGAACACGATCGACGGCACGCCGGCGTCCGCCATCGCCTGCAGCACGCTCGCCGTTCCCTGCACGTTCTGCGCGTAGGTGTGCAGCGGCCGCTGCACCGAGACCCCGGCGTACTTGAAGCCCGCGACGTGGATCACGCCCGCACAGGCATGCTCGCGCAGGGTGGCCGCGACCGCCCCGGTGTCGAGGATGTCGGCCTCGACGAACGGCACGCCGTCCGGCACGAAGTCCGCGATGCCGGAGGAGAGGTTGTCGAGCACCACCGGGGACAGACCCCGCGCCTGCAGTGCCCGCACCACGTGTGCTCCGATGTATCCGGCGCCGCCGGTGACCAGCCAGGTACTCACGTGCCGGAGTCTATGGGATTGCGCTCCTCCGCGACCGTGCGCTGGCTAGGGTGTGGCCATGCAGAACCAACCCGTGCTGGGTATCGACATCGGTGGTTCCGGGATCAAGGGCGCGCTCGTCGACCTGGCCGTGGGCGATTTCGCCAGCGAACGGGTCCGCATCCCCACACCCGCGAAGTCCACGCCCGCGAACGTCGCCGACGTGGTGGCCCGCATCGTCGCGGACTTCTCCGGGCAGATCGCGGCCGACAGCCCGATCGGGGTCACCATCCCGGCCGTCGTCACCCACGGCATCACCCGGTCGGCGGCGAACATCCACAAGTCCTGGATCGACGCCCCCGCGCAACAGATCTTCAGCGAGCGGCTGGGCCGCGAGGTCATCCTGGTCAACGACGCGGACGCCGCCGGCGTGGCCGAAGTGATGTACGGCGCGGCCAAGGGCAACGAGGGCCTGGTGCTGGTGACCACGCTCGGCACCGGCATCGGCAGCGCGCTGATCTACCGCGGCGTCCTGGTGCCGAACACCGAACTCGGGCACCTGGAGATCGACGGCAAGGACGCCGAGTCCGAGGCCGCGGCCTCGATCAAGACCACCCTCGGACTGACCTACGAGGAGTACGTGCCCCGCCTGCAGCGCTACTACGAGCGGGTCGAGGCTCTGTTCTGGCCGGACCTGTTCGTGGTCGGCGGCGGCGTGTCGAAGGCGTCCGGCAAGTTCCTGCCGCACCTGAAGCTGAAGACGCCGATCGTCCCCGCGGAGCTGCGCAACCGCGCCGGCATCGTCGGTGCCGCCTGGCTCGCCGTGGACAAGGCCGAACACCCCGAACGTCCCGCCTGAGCGGCTCCCGCTTGTCGTCCCCCGGGCTTCAGTGTCATCGTCATCCCGGGCTTGACCCGGGATCCCGTGGATGACGTTGTCGGGCCGCTCAAGGGGATCCCGGCGTTCGCCGGGATGACGGTGGTGAACGGTAAGGGGACGGTTCTTTTACCGTTCAGCTGACGTCGGGGGGGTTCACATCCGCTCGGGGGCCTCGATGCCCAGCAGGTCCAGACCGGACGCGAGCACGCGGCGGGTGGCCGCGCAGAGTGCGAGCCGGGACGAGCGCACCTCGCCCTCGCTCTTCAGCACGGGGCACTGCTCGTAGAACGAGCTGAGCGCGCCGGCAAGCTCGTACAGGTAACCGCACAGCCGATGCGGCTGCAGCGTCTCGCCCACGGTCGACACGACCTCCCCGAACCGGGACAGCAGCAGCGCGAGCGACTGCTCGGCCGGCTCCGCCAGGACGGTGACGGACTCGAAGCCGACGCCCTCCGCCTCGGCCTTGCGCAGGATCTGGTTCACCCGGGCGTGCGCGTACTGCAGATAGGGCCCGGTGTCGCCGGTGGTGGCCACCATGCGTTCGGCGTCGAAGACGTAGTCCTTCTGCAGGCCGTTGGACAGGTCGGCGTACTTGATCGCCGCCAGGGCGATGGACGGTGCCGCCTCCTGTTCCGCCGCGTCCAGCAGGCTGTTCAGCGTGACCGCCGTGCCCTCACGGGTGGAGAACTTCTTTCCGTCCGCGCCCAGCACCTGGCCGAAGCCCACGTGCTCGGCCGACACCGGTTCCGGCAGGTAGCCGGCGATCCGCGCGACCGCGAACACCTGCTCGAAGTGGTAGGTCTGGGGCGCGCCGACCACGTAGATCAGCCGGTCGGCGTGCAGATCGCCGACGCGGTGCCGGATCGCCGCCAGGTCGGTGCAGGTGTAGCCGTAGCCGCCCTGGGCGTTGCGGATGATCGCCGGGGCGCCGAACCCGTCCACGAAGACCACCAGTGCCCCGTCGTCGACGACGGCGATGCCGCGGTCCTCCAGGTCGGCGGCCACCACCGGCAGGTCGGCGTTGTAGATCGACTCCCCGGCGAGGTCGGCGTCCGAGAGCAGCACGTTCATCCGCCGGTAGGTGGCGTTGAAGCCGGCCAGCGAGACGTCGATGAGCTGCTGCCAGATCCGGCGGGTCTCGGGGTCACCCGACTGCAGCAGCACCACCCGGTCCCGCGCCTTCGCCGCGAACTCCTCGGACTCCTTCAGGTGGGCGTTGGCCCGCTGGTACAGCGCCTCGGCGGACGGCAGGTCGAGCGCGCTCGCGTCCAGCCCCTCCTCGAGGATCTGCTCGACGAGCATGCCGAACTGCCGTCCCCAGTCACCGATGTGGTTCTGGGGGATGACCGTGTGGCCCTGTGCGCGCAGGACGCGGGTGAAGCAGTCGCCGATGATCGTCGAGCGCAGGTGGCCGACGTGCATCTGCTTGGCCACGTTGGGCGAGCTGTAGTCGATCACGACCGTGCGCGGTTCGGTGGCGCGGCTGATCCCCGCGCCGGGCTCGGTCAGCACCTGCGTCGCCACCCGGGCCAGCACGTCGGCGCGCAGCCGCAGGTTGATGAACCCCGGTCCCGCGATCTCCAGCGGCTCGCACAGGTCGGCGAGGTCGATCTGCTCCACCAGCCGGGCCGCCACCTCGCGCGGCGGGCGTCCCTCGGCGTTCGCCAGCCGCAGCGCCACGTTGGTCTGGTAGTGGCCGAACTGCGGACGGGTGGCCGGACGCAGCTCCGGATCGACACCCGCGACGGACTGGACGCGCTCGCTCAACAGCGACGGCAGGGAAAGCATGGCCGCCATTTTCGCACGCCGTGGGGCCTGCCCTGATCCAGCGTTGTCGCGATCCGGCCACGCTGGCCGCCCCGCGTGTCACATCAGTCACGCACCACGCGCAGAGTGGTCGAATCGCGCCATCCACCTCCATGGGCGGTGCGCCGACCTGCCCAGTTGGTCGTATCTGGCTCCTGTCGCGATCCGGCCACTGGAGGACGCAGATGTGACAGGAGAGGCGTATGGGAGATGCAGCGTGGCCGATTCGCGTCACCGGCGTGGCGAGGACTCAGCCACGGGCGGGACGGCGGCTGAGCACATCCCAGACGAGCTTGAGGTTGGCGGCGAGTTCCCTGCGGGCGCCGTGGGCCCAGGTGCGCGGGCTGCTGCGGACGGTCTCGTCCCCCACACCCCAGGCATCGACGCCGAGCGCCCGGCAGATCGCCAGCGCCCGGGGCAGGTGGTAGCTCTGGCTGACGACCACAAGCCGACGCAGCCCGAACACGTCCCGCGCCCGGAGACAGGAGTCGTAGGTGTCGAAGCCGGCGGGATCGAGCAGCAGCCGCTCCTCGGGGACGCCCGCCGCCAGCAGGTAGGCCCGCATCCCGCCGGTCTCGTCGTAGAACCGCGAGCCACCGTCGCCGGACGCCAGCACCCGCGACACCAGACCCTTGCGGTACAGCTCGGCCGCGAGGTCCAGCCGCGCACGCAGGAAGGGGGACGGTTCCCCGTCGGCGTACACCTCGGCACCCAGGACCAGCGCCACCGGGAGCAGCGGCAGCCGGTCGACCGGCACGATCCGGCTCCGGGTGGCCAGGCGGACCGCCAGACCGAGCGCCAGCACTCCGCCGAATCCTGCGGCGCCGGCCCAGAGCAGCGCCCGGACGACGCCGACCCGGGTGTCGCCGCGATCCTGCATGCCGCAAGCCTAAGAGCCCGGCAATAGACTGGCGCGAGCCTTTCCGCCCAGGAGCCAGGAGCAGCCACGGTGCGAGTCATCACCTACGGGACGTTCGACCTGTTCCACGAGGGCCACCGCAGACTGCTCGAGCGGGCCAGGGCGCTGGGCGACCACCTCATCGTCGGCGTGACCACCCAGCAGTACGACGACAGCCGCGGCAAGCTCAATGTGCGGCAGAGCCTGATGGAGCGCATCCGCAACGTGGAGGCGACCGGACTCGTCGACGAGGTGATCGTCGAGGAGTACGAGGGCCAGAAGATCAACGACATCCAGCGACTCGGCATCGACATCTTCGCCATCGGCTCGGACTGGACGGGCAAGTTCGACTACCTGCGCGACTACTGCACGGTGGTCTATCTCGAGCGCACGAAGGGGGTGTCCAGCACCCAGCTGCGCAACGAGTCCCAGGCCACGCTGAACCTCGGCGTGGTCGGCGCCGGACGGATCGCGCGCCGGCTCGTGCAGGAGGCCCGGTTCGTCTCCGGAGTCGACGTGGACGCCGTCTACAGCCGGACGCCGGAGAACGCGCGCCGCTTCGCCGCCGAACTGGAGCTGCAGACCGTCCACGAGCGCTACGAGGACCTGCTGGCCACCTGCGACGCGGTGTACATCGCGAGCCCGCACGGCCACCACTACGAGCAGGCCTGCACAGCGATCGAGGCGGGTCGCCACGTGCTGTGCGAGAAGCCGATCGCACTGACCAGGGCCGAGGCCGAGGACCTGTTCGGACGCGCCCGGTCGGCCGGCGTCGTGCTGCTGGAGGCGCTGAAGACCGCCTTCCTGCCCGGCTTCCAGCGCATGGTCGGGGTGGCACGCAGCGGGTCGATCGGCGACATCCGTGCGGTCGAGGCCACCTTCACCAAGCTCGTGGGCGGCGGACGCGAGCTCGACCCGCCCGACGGCGGCAGCATCGCCGAGCTCGCCAGCTATCCCCTGCTGGCCGTGCTCAAGCTGCTGGGCCCGGACCCGGTCCGGCTGGCCACCCGCTCGGTGCGGGCCGGTGGCGTCGACGTGTTCTCCCGGATCGACCTCGACTACCCGCACGCGATCGCGTCCGCCACGACCGGGCTCGGCGTGAAGGCCGAGGGTGACCTCGTCGTCGCCGGCACCCGCGGCTACGTCTACGTCCCGGCCCCGTGGTGGCTCACCGAGTACTTCGAGACCCGCTTCGAGGACACCGGCCGGAACCGCAAGTTCTACTACAAGCTGGACGGGGACGGGCTGCGCTACGAGGTCGCGGAATTCGCGTCCCTGATCCGCGACGGCAACACCGAGTCGTACCGGCTGCGGGCGGAGGAGTCGATCGCCATCGCCGGGCTGATCGAACGCGCCCGGGCGAACGCCCAATGGTTCGCGGAAGGCCCCTCCGATCAGTAGGAGAGAGGATCGTTCGAGGCGGGCCGGACTGCTAAGATGATTAGATCCTAAGAAGAAGCTGAGGAGACCTCCGGATGGCCTTGGGGGGGCGTGCCGCACGGTGGCGTACTGTCGCCACGCTGTTGCTGTCGGCCGTCCTCTTCGGCTCGGGCCTCCAGACGCTCCCCGCCACCGCGGAGACGCCGGTCGCCGCGCCCGGACAGATCGTGGTCAGCCCGCGGGACACCGTTGCCGTGGCGAGCTGGGCACCGGTCGCGTCCGCCGGCTATGTCGTGGAGACCGCGACCAGCCCCGACTTCATCCCCGCCACCGCCACGGACGTCAGCAGCGAGCTGGCCGTCCTGAGCCCGCTGGAGCCGAGTACGACCTACTGGGTGCGGGTCTCCGCGCGGAGCGGGGACGGCGTCCGCGGACCGGCGAGCGAACCGGTCTCGTTCACGACGGGCGAGCGGCGCTATGCGATGCCGGCACCGACCGTGACCCTCGACAGCCTGACGTCCACCTCGATCACCCCCAGCTGGACCGCACCCGCCGACGGCCTGCGCTACGAGGTGCAGCTCGGCAAGGACGACTCGTTCACCCGGCCGACGCCCACCACCCGGCTGATCGAGTCCACGTCCACGACCTTCGAGGAACTGACGGTCGGCACGACCTACACCGTCCGGGTTCGGGTGGTGGACGCGACCGGCGCGCCGATCAGCGACTGGTCGGTGACCGCGTCGAGGAAGCCGGCGGAGGAACTGCCCCTTCGGGTCGGCTCGTTCAACGTCAAGAAGTCGACCCAGGCGAACTGGCCGAAGCGGCGGATCGCGGTCGCAGCGGCCATCCGCGACGAGGATCTGGACGTCGTCGGCCTCCAGGAGGCCACCCCGCACCGGGTCAAGGGCGGCAGGCGGCAGTACGAGGACGTCGTCCGGGTGCTCGGCAGCGACTGGGCACTGACCGACGGCGTGGGCGGCGGACCGGGCGAGGCCCGCACCATCTACAACCGCACCAAGCTCACGATGATCGACCACGGCTACCGCACGCTGTCCGGCAGCACCCGCTTCGGAGTGCCCCGCTACGCGGTCTGGGCGATCTTCGAGCAGCGCAGCACGGGCAAGCGGTTCGTCTTCGTCAACACCCACCTGGCGTACCAGAAGACCGCCGCCGCCAGCCGGTGGCGCACCTCGGCCGCCAAGCAGATCGTCGCGCTGATCGACTCGGTCAACACCGACAAGCTGCCGGTGATCATCGGCGGGGACTTCAACACCGGTGCCCCCCGCAACTCCAGCAACGGCGTCTATCGCACCCTGACCGGCGCGGGCTACATCGACCCCCTGGCGCGGACGGGCAAGCTGGGCGCGGCGAAGAAGCTCACCCGGGCCAACCTGCGGACGGTGAACAGCATGTCCCGCAAGGCCCCGCTGAACCCGAACCGCAATGTCATCGACCTGCTGTTGGTCACCCCGATGCGCGTGGCCGAGTGGGAGACCGTCGCCAGGCTGGACAGCTCCGGCCGCTTCGTCGGCACCATCCCCTCCGACCACAACCTGATCAAGATCACCGCCTACCTGCCCTGAGCAGTCCCAGCCCTCGCGTCTCGACAGGCTCGACGACCGATGGGGAGGACGGCCGCCCACGTCATCCCGGCGGACGCCGGGATCCCTGAACGGTAGGGGGACAGGTCCACTTACCGTTCAGGTCTCCACACCACAGCTCGGCCCGTGCGCGGACGAGGTGAACGGAAATGGGACCTGTCCCCTTTCGTTCACTCCAGGGGTGCGCGAAAGGGCTACACCAGGAAGCGCCGGGCGGTCTGGACGAAGCGGTCGACGATCTCCTCTGAGGGCGTCTCGCTGAGGTAGTAGCTGCGCAGCGACTTCCTCTTCTCGGCCTTGGTGTCGGGGCCGAGCATGTCGGTGAGCACGTCGTCGAGGCCGATCGCCGCGCCGTCCACCATGTCGAAGACATAGGCGGCCTCGGCGAGGGGAAACTCCTCGACGAAGGCGTCCCCGTGCGCGGAGACGGCGGCCATCGCGAACGGCTTGTTGGAGCTCAGGAAGTCGGAGACGAGGCTGGACACGTCCGACACCATCGCGTCGCTGGCGTTGAAGCAGTCGGCCACCGACATCTCGGTCTCCGCGGCCGGCCCGAACACGTGCGGCCGTCCGGTCTCCTTCGCGTCCGCCTCGAGCAGTTCGAGGATCCGGTCGCACGCCTCGCCGTTCGCCTTGTGCCTGCGCGAGTACGGGTGCGGCCGGAAGACCACCGTGCAGCCGCGCTCGAGGAGCGCGGTCACGATCGCCGGACCGGCCGGCAGCGAGCTGTAGTCGGAGTCCTCGTAGAAGCCCGACCAGGTCGGGCTGTACAGCACCACCGGGTGCTCGATGTCCGCGATCGGCCCCCGCGCGCGGGCCACGTTCTCCAGCTGTGGCCGGCCGACGATCTCGAACTGGTCGGCCCTGGTGAGCACGCCGTGCTTGGCGAACCGGTCGATCGCGGCCTGGCCGGCGACGAAGTTCTTGTCGTACTGGCGGAACGTCGGACTGACGCTGGCGATCTTGTCGGAGTCGCCATGGTTCAGCTGGATGTGCGTGAGGTGCGGGAACCGGATCATGTGTGAATTCCGCACCGCGGTGTTGGCGTAGAAGACCGCCTTCAGCGAGGGGCAGACGATCGGATCGAGATCCTCGAGGCTCACTCGCAGGATCACCGGGGCGGACGTCAGCTTCGTCACCTCGTCGAAGTTCGCGATCGTCCGCACCAGTACGAAGTACGGCACCCCGATCCGGTCGAGGTAGGGCAGCCACATCGACGCCTGGTAGGCCGTCCCCGCCGGCGCCTGCCAGTGGAAGGCGAACAGCGGGCCCAGTTTCTTCAGGATCTTCGGCAGGTTCGCCTCGAACCGGTTTCGCATGAGCAGGTAGCGGACGGCCTGCACGGTGAGCAGCACGGCCAGCACGATGCCGACCAGCGCCGCGACCACCGCGGGCACCTGGGTGGCCTCGAGGAAGGCGGACATGACCACCAGCACCATGCCGAGCGTGTTCACCGCGAACAGCCAGTTCGCCAGCCGCTGCGACGGCAGCGGCACCTCCCAGCCGGGCAGGTTGGCCGACTGCGGAAGGGCGAGGCGCACCGGACGGCGCATCGCGTACTCGCCGATGATCATCAGGCAGATCAGCGCACCGGCAGCCACCGCCCACCAACTGGCGCCGTCACCGAGGTCGATCCCGAGCCCCGCGAGCACCACCAGGATGCGGGACATGCTGAAGGTGCCCATCAGCTGGCTGGAGACGGCGCCCTGGCGCAGTTCGGGGACGACGGTGGTCGCCGTCAGCCCGAGCACCAGCAACGTCGCGGCCACCACGAAGAGCCCGGAGACGATGTGCTCCGGCGCGACCAGCGTGCTGATCACCGCCGCGACGGCCAGCACGTCACAAAGAATGGAAAGACCGCCGACGGCCCGAAAGGCATAGCGCAATGAGGACATTCCGGTGGTGAGGATTCGCGGCATCAGGGCCTTTCACAGGGGGCTGGCAGGCGGGAATAATCTACCAGACCAATTTTGGCACCCCTGCTCGGGGCGAGGGTCGTGGCCGGCGGACGCCGTCGACTGCCGGCGTCCGCCGCAGTCAGCTTCGACCACCGTCCTGTGCGTTCACCCACCACGCGGCTGTGGGCTCCCTGTGGCCCTCGCGTCGCGGCGTTTCCGTGCACAATGCCCACGATATGGTGGGGAGCCGAAAGAAGGGACACCTCAATGACGTCACCACGCACCATCGGAGTGATCCTCGCCGGTGGCACCGGATCGCGGGTCGGCCTGTCGATCCCCAAGCAGTTGCTGAAGATCGCGGGCAGGCCGGTCATCGAGCACACGCTGGCGATCTTCCAGGACGCGGACGTCATCGACGAGATCTTCATCATGATGCATCCCGACCACCTGGCCGCCGCGGAGACGATCGCCGCGAAGTTCGGCAAGGTCAGCCGGGTGATCAGTGGTGGCGGAACGCGCAACGACACGTCCTTCGCCGCCGTCGCAGCCCTCGGCGAGGACGCCGATCCCGACACCCGGCTGCTGTTCCACGACGCGGTCCGTCCCCTGCTGGACACCCGGATCATCAACGACCTGGTGGCGGCTCTCGACGACTACGACGCCGTCGACGTCGCGATCCCGTCCGCGGACACGATCATCGAGGTGAACCCGAACGACGAGATCGTCGACATCCCCGACCGCAGTCGGCTGCGCCGGGGCCAGACACCGCAGGCCTTCCGCCTCGAGACCCTCCGCCGCGCCTACCTGATCGCCCGTCAGGACCCGAACTTCCTGCCCGCCGACGACTGCTCGGTCATCCTCAAGTACCTCCCCGAGGTGCCCATCGCGGTGGTTCGCGGCGCCGACCACAACATGAAGATCACCGAGCCGATCGACGTGTTCATCGCGGACAAGCTGTTCCAGATCGGCTCCACGGTCGCTCCGGCGCCGACCAGCGTGGACGAGTACCGCGCGAAGCTGGCGGGCAAGGTGATGGTGGTCCTCGGCGGCAGCTACGGGATCGGCGCCGACATCGTCGAGCTCGCGCGCGGCTTCGGCGCGGAGGTGCGTTCGTTCAGCCGCTCCCAGACCGGGACGGACGTGTCCCGCCCCGAGGACATCGAGAAGGCTCTCGCCGACGCCCACGCCGAACTCGGCCGGATCGACTACGTCGTGCTCACCGCCGGCATCCTCAACCGCGGCCGGCTGGCCGACGTGCCGATGGACGAGATCCTCGAAGGCATCCGGGTGAACTACTTCGCCCCGGTGCTCACCGCCCGCTTCGCCCACGCGTACCTCAAGGAGACCCGGGGGCAGCTCGTGTTCTTCACGTCGAGTTCGTACACGCGGGGACGGGCCGACTACTCGGTGTACTCCTCGACCAAGGCCGCGGTGGTGAACCTCACCCAGGCCCTCGCCGACGAGTGGTCCGCGGAGGGCATCCAGGTGAACGTGATCAACCCGGAGCGCGCCGGCACGCCGATGCGCACCAAGGCCTTCGGGAAGGAGCCGGCGGGCTCGCTGCTCTCCTCGCGCGCGGTCGCCCTGACCACGATCGATGTGCTGCTGTCCTCGCTCACCGGCCACGTGATCGACGTGCGCCGCGAGGAGCCCGGACACGTCGGCATGTCCCGCTCGGAACTCGAGGCCACCCGCATCGCCGAGGCGCTGGAAGAGGTCGGCACCGAAGCCGAGGTCTGACGGTTCTCGTCTCGGTCCAGCCTGGTCGTGGGCCGTCCCTCTCGTCGAGCGTGAACGGCCGGGGACAGGTCCCATTCCCGTTCACCTGAACGGAAACGGACCCGTCCCCTTTCTGTTCATGAACGGAAACGGACCCGTCCCCTTTCTGTTCAGGGGCGATCGGCTCAGCCGCAGAGGGCCTGGGATTCGGACTGGATGGCCGCCATGGCGTCGTTCAGCTTGCTGAGGTTCTTCACCATCGTCTTGAGTTGGTCCAGGTCCTTGCCCGTGACGGCCTCCCGGCCCTGCTTGAGGTAGGCCAGGACCTTGGCGTAGTCGTCCTCCAGCGAGGCGGGCGCGAGTTTCGCCGCCGCCGAGTAGTTCTTGATCAGCTGGTCGAAGGTCTTCTTCAGCGCCGCGAAATCGACCGCGCCCTCGTTCTCGCCGGCGTCGATGCCACCTGCGGTGATCCGCGCGAACGCCTTGCAGTACGGCGACTGCTCCTTCGTCGCGCTCGCCGTCGGCGACGCCGAGGTGACGGTCGACGTCGGGGTCAGGGTGGGCGCCGGAGCCGCAGTCGGGCTGGCGCTCGTCACGGGGGCCGTCGGCTGCTCGCCGGCCGTCGGTGCCGGACGGGTCAGCGCGAACGCCACCCCACCGATGACAAGGGCCAGCGCCACCGCACCGGCGAGGACGATCCAGCGCCTCTTCGTGCTCGGACGCACCGGGCTCGCGGCCATCGTCCCACCTCCACTCTCTCGCTCCGCTCCCAAGAGTAGGTGGTCCCACCCGCCCGCGCGGCCCGTCCCCATTCACCACAGATCGCGGACGGGGCGGTGACCGGCCCGGCAGCAGCCTCGCCGGTAGGCTGCTCCGAGCGAGAGGAGGACCCGTGGCCGCTGGGGAACGCCGATGAGCCGGCTGGTCGACCGCTACCGGCGCGTGCTGGGTCACCTTCTGCCGCGGGCAGCGGTGTGGCTGCTCACTCTGGTCGCGACCGCGCTGCTGCTGCTCGGTCCTGCCGTGGCCGGCACCGTGGTGGCTGTCGTCGCTCTGGCAGCCACGGTCTGGTGGCGGCTCACCACCGTCGGCGCCGATCGGCACCTGGTCGCCCGGGCAGTGCTCGTCACCGTCGCAGCCGGCGTCGCCGCGCGCTCCGGCGGCTGGTCGTGGCCGCTGCTGTCCTGCCTCGCCGTCCTGCTGCTCGGGCTGATGGCCGAGCCCACCGTCGCACACGCCACGCGTCCGGCGCTGCGCGTCTCCGGCCTGCCGGGCTTCTCGCTGCCACTGCTCGCCCGCGTCCCCGAACCGCTGTTCCTGGGTGTGAGCGCGGGTGCGACCGTCCTCACCCTGGGCGCCGCGGACGCGGCGCTGCCCGTGACGCTCGCGGCAGCCGTGTCGTTGGCGCTGCTCGGCCTGGCGGTCGCGACCTACCAGCTCTTCCGAGAGCGGACGCACGCCACCGAGCGGGCGGTCCGCACGGCTCTCACCAGTCTCGGCCCTGCCTATTGCCTGTACTACAACGGGGTACCTCACGGCGCCTACCAGGTGCGGATGTGGCTGCCCTACCTGAAGCGCACCGGCCGGTCCGGCGTGCTGGTGATCCGGGACCCGCGATTCTTCGCCACCGCGGCGGCGCTGGGCGAGCTGCCGGTCGTCCTGGCGCGTTCGGTCGAGTCGCTGGAGTACGTGGCCGTGCCGAGCGTGGGCGCGTTCTTCTACGTGAACAACGACGCCAAGAACGCCAACGGCGTGCGCTTCGGCGGCATCACCCACGTCCACCTCGGCCACGGGGACAGCGACAAGCCGGCCAGCTACAGCGCGACCACGGCGATGTTCGACCAGATCTTCGTCGCCGGCCAGGCCGGCGTGGACCGGTTCGCGCAGCACGGCGTGCTGGTGCCACGGGAGAAGTTCGTGCTCGTCGGCCGCCCGCAGGTCGAGCACATCGAGGTGCGCCGGCCGGACGCACAGCTGCCCGAGCATCCCGTGGTGCTGTACGCCCCCACCTGGCGGGGCAGCATCGGCGACTCGCTCTTCGGGTCACTGCGCCACGGCGAGCGGATCGTCGCCGCGCTGCTCGCTGCCGGGGCGACGGTCTGGTTCCGTCCGCACCCCTACTCGGCGCGGGACGCGGAGTCGCGCGTGCTGATCAGCCGGATCGACACGCTGCTCACCGACAGCGCCCCCGCGCACCGGCCGAGCACCGCCACTGCCGCCATGACGGTGTTCGAGTGCATGAACGGCTCCGATGTTCTGGTCACCGACGTGTCCAGCGTCGCGTCCGACTACCTGTACAGCAACAAGCCGTTCGCGATCACCGACACCGGCGTCGTCGCGGACCTCGTGGCCGAGTACCCGGTCGCGCGCGCCGCCGTCCTGCTGCCTGTGGCGGACGGCGACCTGACCGCTGCCGTCGCGGACCTGCTCGGCCCCGATTCCCGCCGGCAGGTCCGGGCCGAGACCCGCGGCTACTACCTCGGCGACTGGCCGCCCGGGGAGTACGCGGACGTGTTCGTCACCGCCGCCGCCCGCGCCATGACGCCCGCCTCCTGACGCGCCAGTTCGACCCGCCGAGCACACCGGTGTCGCGATCCAGCCACTCTGGCCGTCCCGTAGATCACACCAGTCACGCTGCGAGCGCAGCGTGGCCGAATCGCGTCACCCGGCAGGCTGGCCCGCCCAATGCTTCGCCGTCCGCCCCTGCCGCCGGGGGTGTCGTGATCCGGCCACGGGAGGGCCCAGATGTGACGGGAGAGGCAGGTGAGGGATGCAGAGTGGCCGAATCGCGTCACGGCCGGCGCCCCGCGCGCCTTCGTGATGACGGGCCGGGTGGGCGTCCCGGGATGAGAGGATGGCGGCCGTGAGCGATCAGCCGACCCGGACGTTTGTGCGCACCTGCCAGAAGCCGGACGCGAGCCTGCCAGCCCTGCAGTCGACCGACCTGATCGGCGGCAACCAGGGCAACCTGCTCTACCAGTTCTCCACGGTCCGCGCGCTGGCCGCAGACGATGTGGACCTCAGCACGATCTCCTATCGCCAGTTCGAGAAGGGCCCGGTCGAGGAGCGCGCGGAGTGGCTCAACTCGGAGTGCGACCACCTCGTGCTGCCGCTGTCGAGTTCGTTCCGGCTGCAGATGCTGAAGAACCTCGGCCTCTGGGCCGACCTGCTGGAGCGGCTGACGATCCCGGTCACCGTCGTGGGCATCGGCGCCCAGTTGCGGCTGGCCGACGTCGAAGCCGAGAACTACGTGCCGAGCCGCGTCACCGGGATCACCGCCTCCGCGGCGCAGATCGAGGAGCACGAGGCGGCGTCCCGGCGGTTCGTCGCAGCCGTGCTGGACCGCTCGACCTCGATCGGGGTGCGCGGCGAGGTCAGCAAGCGGTACCTGCAGCACCTCGGCTTCCCCGCCGACCGGATCGACGTGATCGGCTGTCCGTCCGTGTTCATGTGGGGCCCGGATTTCCGGATGCCCGAGCAGCCACCGCGGCTCACCGCCCGCAGCACCATGTCGCTGTCCTTCGACCACCGGATCAACGCCACCGCAGAGCTGCTGGATCGGACGGTGCGCGACTACCCCCGCTCGACCGTCTACATGCAGGAGCGGCTGGGCGCCCAGATGGTGATCACCGGCAAGGACACCCGCCCCGACTGGAACGGCGACCGGCGCTTCCCGGTGTACGTCGGGCATCCGCTCTTCCGGGACCACCGGCTGGAGTACTACCCCACGGCGTGGTCATGGATCCGGCACCTCAAGGGCATGGACTTCGCCTACGGTCCTCGCCTGCACGGCACGGTCGCCGCGACCCTCGCCGGCACGTCCGCGCACCTGCTGGTGCACGACTCCCGCACCCTGGAGATCGCGCAGCACCACCACCTGCCGCACACCCTGATCGAGCGGCTGGACGAGGTCGGCTCCGTCGACGATCTCGTCGCCCGCCAGGACTACACGGCGTTCAACGCCGAGTATCCCGAGCTCTTCGCCCGCTTCACCGCCTTCCTCGGCCGCAACGGACTGCCCAACGCCTACGAAGGCGACCGGACGGCGCTGGCGGCCTTCGACGCATCGACCGAGCGCGCGGCCACGGCGAACGGCGTGGTCAGCAACACCCGGCCGCGGCTCACCCTGCGCCGGGTCCTCGGACGCGTCCGCCGTGCCGTTGGCCTGGGTCGTCGCTGACACCCGCTTTTTCGTCATCCCGGGCTCGACCCGGGATCCCGCAACAGTCCTCGCATCGCCGGCGGGGATCCCGGCGTTCGCCGGGATGACGAGAAAGCGGACCCACAGGAACGAGCGGGTGTCCCGAAGGGCAGCCCACCAGAACCACGACGGGCACGCACAGCAGGACCAGCAGAACCGCACAGAATACCGCTGCCGAACCCCTGCGTCGGAGGATCGACACGGCCGAAGTCGGCTCGCCGATGTACCATGTCGTCCATACCTGTTGCTGACCCGGGGGTTCTCGCCATGCCACGACCGCTCGCGCTCTTCGGCGCGCTGTC
This sequence comes from Propionicimonas sp., assembly GCF_029975155.1. GTDB lineage: Bacteria > Actinomycetota > Actinomycetes > Propionibacteriales > Propionibacteriaceae > Propionicimonas. Next base: position 31,360 of record NZ_JARKPQ010000342.1, read on the forward strand.
CTTGATCGGGGTGCTGCTGGCCCCCGCGTCACCCGCACTGGCGGCATCCACGACGGTGGTCGCGACCGCGGAGCTGCAGGAGGCGGACCCCAGTCCGAAGATCGCACCGGCGGCGGTGGCGCCCGATGTGGCCTACAGGACAAGCCAGGGCGGACGGGTGGAGGTCTACACCTCCGTCGGCGACAACAACAACGGCGTCGACTGGCGTCAGGTGAACGAGTTCGCGTACCTGCTGAACTCCGTTCCCAAGGGCAAGAAGATCCACGCCACGATCTACAACACGTTGTGGGACGGCGACAAGGCCAAGTACGACGCGGCCACCGACAAGTGGTCCATCACCGACTCCACCGGCAAGGTGGTGCGTGGCGCCGACACCTTCGGCCCCACCCAGGCGCTGCTCAACCAGCTGAACCAGTACACCAAGGCCGAGCGCGGGACGTACATCCAGCTGCTGCTGGCCAAGAAGAGCATGCGGGACGCCAAGGCGGCGGGCAGCGGACTGGCGAGCCTGATCTACGGCGCCGGCACGTCCATCTACACCGAGTGCAGCCATGGTGACGGCGCGTGCCTGATCACCACGGACGAAGAAGCGCTGATGCACGCCAAGTACGCGCTCTTCGAACAGGCTGCCGACTCCACCGGCAAGATCTGGGACGACGTGGTCTGGATCACCTCCGCGAACCTGAACGGCGCCAGCGGCGGCAAGAAGTCCAACACGAGCATCGCGATCTACGGCGAGCCGAAGGGCTACACCGAACTGCTCAGCACGGTGTGGAACGCAGAGGTCACCCAGACCTTCACCCCCGCGTACCGGACGGCGATGGTCAACGGCATCAAGGGCACCAACAGCGACTTCACGTTCTACCCCTCCCCGCGCAACGCGAGGAGTTCGGACGACGCGCCCGACCTCGAGGCGCAGTTCCTGCAGGGCAGCACCAACGCGGCACTCAAGGGCACCAAGTCCAGCTGCAAGGCCTACCTGGTGCACTCGCTGTTCAGCGAGACCCGCGTGGGGATCCTGAACGCGCTCGCCACCCTGCAGAACACCGACAAGTGCTCGGTGAAGATCGTGCTCGGCGAGAACGCCATCGGCGCCATCGTCACCACCTACTTCAAGATGAGCACGCAGGTGCGCGACCTGATCGACCGGACGGAGTTCAGCAACGTCCACGACAAGACGCTCTCGCTGAGCTACACGCTCAACGGCACGACCTACGGCACCACCTGGGGCGGTTCGGAGAACTTCAACGGCACCAGCCTCCGCTACGACGAGCTCGCCTTCCGGGCGGACGACCTCACCCTGACCCGGGCCAGTGAGCAGCAGTCCGAGCGGCTCTACCAGCTGTCGCGCGGCGGCGAGGCCACCATCCCCGTGAAGACGGTGTCGGTGCTGCCCCAGGCGCCCCAGATCAACGTCGGCAGCAAGGTTCAGCTGCGGGCACGGATCAGCCCGAACGACGCCTCGACCACCCAGGTGACCTGGAAGTCCAGCAACACCTCCGTGGCCACGGTGAACGCCGCGACCGGTGAGGTCGCCGCCGTGAGGGCTGGCACTGCCACGATCACCGCCACGTCGGTCTCCGGCCCGATCAAGGGCACGACCGTCGTCACGGTGAACAACGACAGCCCGGAGGCGAACAACTCCGATCCGGGAGCCTCGGCCGTCGTGGTGTCGTCCCCGCCGACGCTGACCATGGAGACCTACCAGGAACCCGGTTCGAGCACCAAGGTGGTCGTCACCTGGGGCCAGGGCGCCACCGACCTCACCGGCAAGGTGACGCTGCAGTACTACTCGGGCGGCAAGTGGAAGAGCTACAAGAGCCTCCAGGTCACGAACGGACGGGTGGAGACCAACCTGACGTTCAAGAGCACCAAGACCTGGCGGATGCGGGCCGACTCGGCCAAGGTCGCCGCCACCGGTGCAAGCGCGAGCATCACCTCCGCCGCCAAGTACTCCAACGGCTACAGCTACGTGATCGTCCGCAGCGCGGGGGCGCCGACCAAGCCCAAGCTCTACGCCCCCAACCTGATCAAGGGTTCCGGCAGCACCATCCCGATGGTGGTGTCGTGGCAGGGATCGTCCAACCGGACCATCAAGATCCAGTACAAGTCGGGCAGCAAGTGGAAGTACGTCGCCGACGCCAAGTACTCGATGACCACCAACAACAAGATGGTCGGAGCGGTCACGACCAAGTCGCGCTACTGGCGGATCGTCGGCCTCACGAAGGGGAAGGCGACCAAGGTGTCGTCCGCCGTCTACGTGAAGGTCGTCTGAGCCGTAGCCGCTGGTCGGACGGAAACCGCTGGTTGAGCCACCCACTTACCGCTGGTTGAGCCACCACTTACCGCTGGTTGAGCTTGTCGAAACCCCGAGAGGTCTCGACAAGCTCGACCAGCGGTTTACTGTTCGTCCGACCGGCGGTTTCCGGCCGGCCGTCGACCAGCTACAGCGATGCGAACACGTCTGCGAGGAAGCGTCCCTCGCGGTCGGCGTCGAAGCGGAACGGTGACTGGTAGAAGGTCGGGTCGTCCGGCACGCAGGTGACCGAGTCGATCCGGTGGCCCAGCAGGGACGCGATCAGGTACTCGTTGCGCGCGGTGTACGCGGTGGAGCCGATCATGATCACCCGCTTGGGATCCTCGACGAAGCAGAGGTTGAACAGCGCACTGCCCGCGAACCCGCCGATCACCTCGGCCTGGCGGAACAGGTGCACCTGCTCGCCGAGGGAGTACTCCTCCGGGTAGAGGATCTCGAACCCCTGCGCGGCGAACAGCGCCTCGACCTCCTCGATGTTGTGGCAGGACCGTTTCGCCAGCCGCCGGGAGCAGAAGAACCGGCGCGGGAACTCCCGCTCGGGCGCGCTCGCGGCGAGGTTGTCCCCCACCGATCGCCACACCGGCACGATCTCCGGGTGCACGTAGTCCGGGTTGGACAGCATGGGCGTGGCCGACACCACCCGTTCCGCGAGCACGGGGCCGTGCAGGAAGAGCAGGTCCTTCGGCGGGATGCCGCCCGCCTCGTAGATCTGGGACTCCCACGAGCGCAGCTCACGTCCCTTGTTGACGGCGACCACGGCCTTGATGTCCGGATACATCGCCTTGGCCCGTGGCCACGCCCACAGCCGGGAGATCTGCTCGGTCATCAGGTGGCCGAAGTGCCCGCGCATCTCGTTGTCGAGGTGGAAGTAGGTGCCCTCCAGGTAGGGCAGGTCGTCGGTCGGGTGCCGGAGCCGGGCGAACCGGGGAGCCACCTCCAGCGTGGCGCGGTTCCGCAGCCGGGAGAACTGGTTGTGCCGATAGCTGTCCGGGGCGATCACCCGGTCGGTGCTGATCACCTGGCCCGGCGTCAGGACGACGGCGTGGTACTGACGCAGCGAGATGTCGATGGTGTCGTAGGCCTCGGGGAAGCCCGGCCGCCGGGTGTCGGTGTTCTCCAGGAACTCACACCGGGAACGGAACGGCTGGGCGGGGATCACCTCAAGGACCTTGTCAGGAGCTTCGGGACGGGCTGCGAGATACGCGTTCATCTCGGGCTCACGCAGCTTGGCCAGCGTGGGCTGCCCGCCACGGGCCACGACCAGATGGGAACCCCGGATCGCGGTCCCGGCCAGGGCCGTGCCCAGTCCGTGGGCGTCCAGGGCGGCGCGCGGGATGCCCCGTTTGTTGGACGGGTACGGCTCACCCTTCGCGGCCCCGCCCGCGGCCAGCAGAGCGCCGAGGCTGCGCGACTCGTGCGAGTGCAACTCCGCGGCCCCCTGCGGCACGACCAGCGCACCTCCGTCGCGGAGCTGGTAGAAGGCGTCGAGGAAGCGCTGTGCGCGCTGGCCGTGCGGACGGACGTCCACGATCACATCGAGAGGCACCAGCACCGTGAGGCGGACGTGGCTGGCGGAACCCGTCTCCGTGATCTCGTGGACGACCGCCTCCGGGAACGCCCGCCGCAGTCCCGAGGTCGTCGGGCTGTCCGGTGCGGGGACCAGGACCGCGATCACTCCCCGTCCGGACGGCAGGTACTCCGCGAGCAGGGCCCGCAGGTCCCCGTCCACCCGCATGGGGAGGCGCCGGCGGACGACACCGACGACCCGATCGACCAGGCTTCGACCAGCCACTGCTCTCCTCCACGCTCCGGCGGCCGGGCGCTGTGGTGTGGGGGCGTCACCGGTCCTTTGCGGTCAGCCTATCCGCCGGGAAACCTCGCCTCAGGAAATGGGAGCCTTTCGATCCCTGAGGCGCACGCCCGTCCGCGGGAAGCGCCCTTCGTGACGCGATCCTCGTCCCTCGGGCCGCTCCGCAGGGAGCGCTTGGGGGCTGGAGGTCGGCGGTCAGGGCAGGTGGACGGTGGCGGTCACCATGTTGTGGTCGGAGGGGATCATGCCCGCGAACCGGCCTGCGGTGTCGAGGTTCACGACCGTGCGCCACAGGCTGACCCGCACACCCTTGCTGACCAGGATGTAGTCCACGTTGGTGCCGATCGGGTACGACGTCCGGCGAGCGGTCGAGGCGTAGGCGTTGAAGCTGTTGTACTCGGCGTCGACGACGTTCTCCGCGATCGCGTGCTCGCCGCTGGCCCACGAGCCCGTGGCGTTGTCGAGCGGGTCGATCAGTCCGGCCTTGATGTACTTGATGTACGGGCCGTTGTTCGGCTTCGCCGAGCGGCTGGAGTTCATGTCGCCGGTGACCACAACCGGCCGTCCACCGCTGTTGGCGGCGACCAGGGCGAGCACCTGCTTGGCCTGCTTGATCCGCACGTTGTTGTACTTGCTGCTCTTGTTCGAGCCGGGTTCGAGGTGCGTGTTGATCACGAAGACGCTCTTGCCGGTCAGCTTGTCCTTCAGGATCGCCCACACCGCGTAGCGCCGCGAGCTGCCGAGCTTGGCGAGTTTCTTCGTCCCCGCCTTGACCAGGGTCAGCCGGTCGCTGTCGTAGGCCAGGCGGCTGCCGCTGGTGTCCGCCGAGGACACGTAGCGGTACTTGCTGCCGAGCAGGTTCAGGACGTCGGTGTACTGGCGGACCTTCTTGCCGTCCACGGTCACCGACACCGGCGTGGCCTCCTGCAGCGCCACCACGTCCGGCGACTGGGCCTTGATGCTGGCCGCGATGATCTCCCTGCGCTGGTTCCACGTGGGGCTGCCGGTGGGCTTGCGGACGTTGTAGCTCACCACCGAGATCCCGGTGGACGACGCGGTCTTCGTCGCGGCCGACCAGGTGTCGGAGAAGTCGCTCAGCGGGTCGTGCGAGCCCTTCTCGACCACCCGGACGCGCAGCTGGTAGGTGGTCGAGGCCGCCAGCCGGTCCAGCACGCCGCCCGGGGCGTCGAAGTACCTCGTCGTCCAGTCGCCGGAGGTCTTGTACTGCAACTGGTAGGCGACACCGGGGCCGCGCGTCCGCCACGACACGAACAGGGAGTCGGCGCCGCCGGCGGTGGCCTTGGTCTGCGCGGGGGCGAGTTCGGGGTACTCGCTGTTGCCGGACGTGGTCACCGCGACCGGGGAGCTGTAGCCGCTCAGGTCGGAACGGCCACTGCTGGTGACGGCCTTCTTGATGGCCTTGACCTGGAAGTAGTAGGTGGCGCCGGGGCTCAGCCGCGCGGCGGCGACGGTGGGGTTGCCGTCCGTCCGGCTCCACTCGGAGTAGTTCCCGATGACGTCCCACGTCTCCGGGCTGGACATGTTCGGGCTGGCCGAGAACCGCACGCGGTAGGCGTCCTCGCCCATCTTGCTCCACGTGAGCGCGATCGCGCGGGCCGAGACCTCGGTCGCGCGCAGACCGCTGGGGCCGGACGCGGCGCTGGCGGGCGCGGGAACGGCCACGGTGCTGCCGACGGCCAGGGCGAGCGTCAGCGCCAGTGCGCCCAGGCGCGGCACAGTCAGGCGGGTACGTCCGGTCATGATCGCGGGGCTCCTCATGCTGGTTCTGGTCAACGAACCGCTGGAGCCCCCGACAACGGCGAGAGGAGACTATCACCTGTTTGGGGATTTCTTCAGTCCCCTCACAGGTTACTTTCATCTACCGGCGCTCCAGTCTGAAGCACCGGTTGAGGTATCGCGCGGACGGACGCGCCGGGCCGGCAGTCGTTAGGCTGACCCCATGAGCGCTCTCGTCGACCCCACCACCACCGCTGCCTGGGCGAAACTCACCCGTCTCGCCGCAGACCTTTCCCCCGACCTCCGCGGCTGGTTCGCCGCGGACCCGGGGCGCGTCGAGCGGCTCAGCTTCACCGCCGCCGACCTGCACGTCGACCTGTCGAAGAACCTCATCACGGACGAGGTGCTGGCCGCGCTGGTCGAGCTCGGCGAGGAGGTCGGGCTGCGGGCGTTGCGGGACGCCATGTACGCCGGCGAGCGGATCAACGTCACCGAGAACCGCTCGGTGCTGCACACCGCGCTGCGCAGGCCGAGGGGCGACAGCCTCGTCGTGGACGGCACCGACGTCGTCGTCCAGGTGCACGAGGTTCTGGACAAGGTGTACGCGTTCGCCGACCGGGTGCGCTCCGGGGAGTGGAAGGGCGTCACCGGCCAGCCGATCCGCACGGTGGTGAACATCGGCATCGGCGGCTCCGACCTCGGCCCGGTGATGGTGTACGAAGCGCTCAAGCCGTACGTGCAGAAGGGTCTGGAGTGCCGGTTCGTCTCCAACATCGACCCCACCGACGTGGCCGAGAAGACCGCCGACCTCGATCCGGCGACCACGCTGTTCATCGTCGCGTCGAAGACGTTCACCACGCTGGAGACCCTGACCAACGCCCGGATGGCCCGCGACTGGCTGCTGGCCGCGCTGCGCGCGTCCGGGGCGATCGACGACACCGAGGCCGCCGCGAAGGACGCGATCGGCAAGCACTTCGTCGCCGTCTCGACCGCGCTCGACAAGGTGGCGGCCTTCGGCATCGACCCCGCGAACGCCTTCGGCTTCTGGGACTGGGTGGGCGGCCGCTACTCGGTCGACTCCGCCGTCGGCACGTCCCTGGCGGTCGCACTCGGCCCGGACAACTTCGCCGACTTCCTCGCCGGCTTCCACGCCATCGACGTCCACTTCGCCGAGACCCCGCTGGCCCGCAACGTGCCGGCGTTGATGGGCCTGCTGAACGTCTGGTACGTGAACTTCCTCAAGGCCTCCAGCCACGCCGTGCTGCCCTACGCGCAGTACCTGCACCGGTTCGCCGCGTACCTGCAGCAGCTCACCATGGAGTCCAACGGCAAGGGCGTCCGGCTGGACGGCTCGGACGTGGTCACCGAGACCGGCGAGATCTTCTGGGGCGAGCCGGGCACCAACGGCCAGCACGCCTTCTACCAGCTGATCCACCAGGGCACCCAGCTGATCCCGGCCGACTTCATCGCGGTCGCCACCCCCGCCCACCCGATCCAGGACGGGGACGCGGACGTCCACGAGCTGTTCCTGTCGAACTTCTTCGCCCAGACCAAGGCGCTGGCCTTCGGCAAGACCGCGGACGAGGTGCGCGCGGAGGGCACCGCCGAGGCGATCGTCCCGGCGCGGGTGTTTCCGGGCAACCGTCCGACGACCTCGATCATGGCGCCGGCGCTCACGCCGTCCGTCGTGGGCCAGTTGATCGCGCTGTACGAGCACATCACGTTCACCCAGGGGGTCGTGTGGGGCATCAACAGCTTCGACCAGTGGGGGGTGGAGCTGGGCAAGCAGCTGGCCCTGCAGATCGCTCCGGCCGTCGCCGGGGACGAGGCGGCGCTGGCGGCGCAGGACGCGTCCACCCGGGCGCTCGTCCGCTACTACCTCGACCACCGGCAGCGCGCCTGAACCGCGCGGTGGGCCGGGGAGCACCGGTGGTCCGGTAGAATCCCGCACGTCCGCAGGCCGCTCCGGCCGAGTAGCGATGGGATAGCGAACGCATGAGTCTGGCCTCCGTGGCCGCCGAGCACGGGTTGAAACGGGTTGGTGCCCGGCCGCGGTTCTGGCGCTACCTGAGCGAAGCCTGGCGGCGCCGCGAGTTCGTGCTGGCGATGGCCCAGTACCGGCTGCGCGCCGAGCTCGAACGCAACCGGCTGGGCGTGCTGTGGCTGATGCTGCAGCCGGCGCTCAACGCGCTGATCTACGGCGCGATCTTCGGCATTCTGCAGGAGGACCGGCGCGGCCCCGACTTCGCGGCGCACGTCGTGATCGGCGTCTTCCTGTTCCAGTACTTCTCGAAGAGCCTCATCCAGGGCGCGAAGTCGATCACCGGCAACCAGTCGTTGGTGCAGTCGCTGGCGTTCCCGCGGATCACGCTGCCGCTGGCGGAGGTGATCGAGCAGCTGCTCTCGCTGCTGCCGTCCATCGGGCTGCTGTTCGTGATCCTGCCGTTCTTCGGGCACTGGCCCACCTGGAGCTGGCTGCTGCTCGTGCCGCTGCTGGGACTGTTCACGCTGTTCAACGTGGGCATCGCCCTGATCGCCGCGCGGCTCACGGTCCACGTCCGCGACCTCACGCAGCTGCTGCCGTTCGTGTCCCGGATCCTCTTCTACACGTCCGGCGTGCTGTTCAACGTCAGCTCCCTGTTCGACAAGCGCCCGTGGGTGGTGCAGCTGTTCGACTTCCACCCGCTGTACCAGGTGCTGCAGATGGCGCGGGCGGCCCTGATGGGCGGCCACGACTACGACCCGATGTACTGGGCGTACTTCTCGGTCTGGTCCGTGGTGGTGTGCGTGGTCGGCCTGCTGTTCTTCTGGGTGGCCGAGGAGAGGTACGGCCGTGACTGACACCCGCAAGCCGGTGGTCGTGGTCGACGACCTGCACGTCACCTACCGCGTGTTCGCCAGCGGCAAGGCCGTGAAGAAGTCGAGGGGCGGGTTGCTGCAGGCGTCCGGCCGGGGCATCCGCGAGGTGCACGCCCTGAAGGGGGTGAGCTTCGTCGCGTACGAGAACGAGTCGATCGGCGTGATCGGCGCCAACGGGTCGGGGAAGTCGACGCTGATGCGGGCGGTGACCGGGTTGACTCCGCCGGCGTCCGGCGCCGTGTACGCCTCGTCGCGGCCCAATCTGCTCGGCGTGGGGGCCGCCCTGATCCCCGAACTGTCGGGTGAGCGGAACATCGTCCTCGGCGGGCTGGCCCTCGGCCTCACCCGCAAGGAGATCGAGGAACTGCACGACCGGATCGTCTCGTTCTCGGAGCTGCAGGAGTTCATCGACCTGCCGATGCGGACGTACTCGTCCGGCATGCAGGCCCGGCTGAAGTTCGCGATCGCCACCATCAAGCAACACGAGATCCTGATCGTCGACGAGGCGCTCTCCGTTGGCGACAAGGAGTTCCGCCGCCGCAGCGAGGACCGGATCCGCGAGATCCGCGACAACGCCGGCACGGTCTTCCTGGTCTCGCACTCGATGAACTCGATCCGCGAGACCTGCTCCCGCACGATCTGGCTCAATCGTGGCGAGATGATGATGGACGGCCCGACCGAGGAGGTCGTCGCGGCGTACGAGGCGTTCCGCTCAGACGGCGTCGGCGCCCGCAGGAACCGCCCGCAAGCCTGACGCTGAACGGGAATGGGACCTGTCCCCAAGCTTTCCGGCGAACCTGGGGACAGGTCCCATTCCCGTTCACTCTTCCCCGGTCCCTGAGGAGATCGCTCTGCGACCGTCACGAAGGGCCGCGCACACCGCTTTCACAGAGGCGGTCGAGGTTGGCGGCGAACGCCGCCTGGGGACCGCCGGGAGGATCGCCGAGCACGTGCTTCTTCATCGCGATCCGCGCCTCGCGGAGCGGATCGTCGCCGAGGGTCTGCTGCAGGATCGTGTCCAGCTCCGCCAGATCGGGGCCGAGCAGGTAGGAGCTGGCCTGGGACGGGTAGGCCGCGACGAACGCGTCCGGGGCCAGGCCCGCGGGGTCGCACACGATCACCGGACGCTCGGTCGCCAGGTAGTCGGAGATCACGCTGGACACGTCGGAGACCAGCACGTCCGCCCCGGCAAGGCACTCGGCCATCGTGAGCCCGCGGTCGGCGACCACGAGATTCCCGTCGCCCGCGGCGCGCAACAGGCCCTCGATCTCGGCGATCGCGGCCAACATCGACGGCCGCACCACCCCACTGGCCGGATGCGGCCGGAACCACACCCGCAGCTCGGGATGCCCGGCCAGCACCCGGCGCACCAGCTCGACGCCGAGCACGTCGAGCGAGCTGTGCGTGGTGGCCTCGTAGTAGCCCTCGAAGGTGGGCGCGTAGAGCAGCACCCGCGGCTCGCGTCCGGACGGGCCGACGGGCAGCCCGGCCACCTGCGGCCGTCCGATCACCGCGAACCGCTCCGGTCCGAGATCGATGCCGACCGTCCGGAACCGGTCGATCGCCGCCTGGCCGGCCACCCACGTCTCGTCGAACGCCCGGATCAGCGCGCTTGCACTGGTGGCCTTGTCGGAGTCGCCGTGAGCCAGCATCACGTGCCGGATCCGCGGATCGCGCAGCAGGGTCGCATTGCGCTCGCCGTACGCGAGGTAGAACGCGACCCGGACGCCCGGCAGGGTGAGGCCCTCGACATGACGGGTGGTCGGCGCGTACACCACCGGATGCCGGGTGGACGCGAGCGGGGCGAGCTGGTTCGCCTCGCGGACGACCACCAGGCCGTTGCGCGGCAGCGCGTCCATGGCGGGCAGCCACTGGTTGACGATGTACCTCGACTGCCGCGCCGCCAGCGACACGTAGACCAGGAAGGACGGGTCGGCGGTGGCGAGCTCGGCGAGCAAACGTTCCCCCCACGCCCGCTGGTCGCGGTGGACGGCGAGCGCGCGCAGGCCCGTCCACGCCAGGTAGGCCAGCGCCGCGGCGACCACCAGCACGACCAGGACCAGACCCGGGACGGGGTCGAGCAGCCTCGCCGCCGTGGCCAACGCCGAGGCCAACGCCACGAACTCGAGCCAGACCAGCGCAGCCGGCGTGCCGACCGCGGAGGCGTACGCGCGGGCCGACGCCGCGAACGGCCGGGGCTGGGTCGCGGCCCCCGGCTCGTAGCGCAGCGGCGGCGCCGACCGGGACAGCCACGTGGCCAGCACGGGCTGGGCGGTCCAGGCGAGCTGCAGGAAGAGCACGGCGGTCACGTACGCCAGACCGGCCGGCGTCCCCGTCGAGGTGCCGAAGACCAGCGCCGCGGCGACCAGGCTGCGCAGCAGGGCCCGCAGCTGCGCGCGGAGGCCGACCAGGTCGAGCAACCGGACGACGGCAGGGTCGGCCGGCGTGGCCAGCCAGTCGCCCGCCGCGCCGAGCAGCCAGGCGATCAGACCGAGCCAGGGCAGGCCGAGCCAGGCGGCCAGTACCAGGAGCAGGAGGCTGCCGGCCAACACCGGCAGGTAGGCACGCGCAGCGAACGAACTGAGGCCGGACGGGATGCGTCCGGGCCAGGCGGCGCGAGCCACCTCCTCCCACTCGGGGACGGGCGCCCGGCCGAGGTTGCCGAGAGCGCCGCCGGGTTTCACGCGGCTCAGCCTAGCCATCGCGGCCCTCCCGGCCCGCCGCCGCCACGGATCCCGCGGGTCGTGAACGGGAATGGGACCAGTCCCCGGGATTGCCGGGGACAGGTCCCATTCCCGTTCAGACCGGTTCGGCCGCGTCCAGCGCCCGGGCGAGCGCGGTGTACGTCTCGTCCACGGCTCCATCGACGCTGGTCACGACGATCGCGTCGGGCCGCAGCGCCTCCAGGAGCCGCAGCCGGTCGTACAGGTCGGCGAGGAACGCGTTGCCACCGTGCGCGGCCACCACGCGCCGGTTGTGCTCGTCCCAGTCACCGCCGCCCGCCCGTCCGCTGAAGCGGGCGAGGGCCTCCGTCCGGCTGGTGAACAGGATGACCTCCCGGAAGCCCGCACCGCAGGTCCGCGCGACGTGCTCGAACTCGGCGATCTCGGCGACGGTGGTCAGGCACTGGGGCAGGACGACGTCCCGTCCGCCGGCGAGGTGGGCCGACGCCATCGCGAGCGCCACCGGACGCAGGACGTCGTGGACGCGGCCGCCGAGGTCGCGCCACCCGCCGACGAGGTGGTGCAGGGCGTCGACGTCGAGGTTCAGGGTGCCCGGGTGCCGCTCGGCCCAGAGCGCCGACAACGTGGACTTGCCGATCGCCGGCGGCCCGTTCAGATGGATCAGGGACGGCACCCGCCGAGGCTAGCAGCGAGGGCTGTCACCCGGTGGGGCCGGGTGGATGGTCTGAACGAGAATGGGACCTGTCCCCGTTGGGGACGTCAGGCGCGAATGGCCACGTGGACGTGGTTGAAGTGGTTGGCGTTGAGGCTGCCGCGGTCGGCCATCTTGCGCCAGCGCGGGGTGCTCGGCGTCCAGATGTGCTGCTCGAAGATGATGTGGTCGATGTTGAACACCTTCGCGTGCGCGATCAGGTACTTCGCGATCCGGTGGCCCAGCGCGCTCTCGGCGCGCGGGGTGAGCATGATGTCGAGCGCGCGTCCGTTCTTGTGGAACGGCAGGCCGCCGGCCCGCCAGCCGCCGTAGGAGTTCACCGCGGGGAACAGCGCGCACACCGAGCGGTAGATGTGGACGGTGTCCTTGCGCAGCTTCCGCTCGACGGCGGATCCGCGCGAGCACGCTGCCCAGGTGGTGCCGGCCGCCTCGATCGGGGCCGCGTCGGACAGCTCGGCCTCGAGCACCCAGCCGTAGCCCTTGTCGTACTCCACCTTGCGGTACTTGCCGTCGATCTCCGCGGTCGCGCTCACCCGGACGCCGAGCTGCAGCTGCCCGAGCAGATCGGACTTCTCGCTGGCCTGCTTGCGGACGTTCACGCTCGCCGTCGTGTACAGCGGGGTGTGGCTGACCAGGGCCTTCGCCGCGCGCTTCGCCGTGATCGTCGCCGGCGCGGCCAGTTGGTCCGCCGTGAGCGTGCGGACAGCAGGCTGCTCCAGCGCTGCCGCGAGCTCGAGCTGGACGGACGGGACCTGTCCGGGCACCGCTCCCATCGCGACGGCAGGGTCCGCGGTGCTGCCGACGACCACGGCACCCGCGGTCGCGGAGGCGGTGATGGCGGCCAGTGCGATGCCGCCGCGGGCGAAGATCCGGTCGCCGACGCCGGGGACGGCGTGGCGTGGCGTGTGGTGGTCAGCACGGGTCGCCGTGCCACGGGGTCGGTCGGACGCCTCCTGCGCTGTCGGGTCAGCGACCCGGCGAGGCTCGTACATCGACACACCCGTCCTGAAGAACTAGCAAGCGGATTCTCAGGATAACTTAAGGAACTGCGCGCGGGCAACCGTCCATTCGTTCCCGGGGCGGCGGTTGCGCGCGTAACCGGCTGCGGTGGGAGCCCGAACTGGGGATACTGGACGAACGCATTTCATCGTGGAAGCGTTCGATCGGGGGACCATGAAGCCCATGACGCTGCTGGTCGCAGCACTGGTCCTGGTCCTCGGCGTGGGCCTGATCATGACCGGGGGCCCCGTCCCCGGCCAGCCGGCTTTCGCGGCCGGACAACCCCTTCCCGAGGCGACGAAGAAGAAGACGCCCAAGGCGAAGCCCTCGGCGACCCCGACGACGGCGACGCCGAGTCCGGTCGCCACGCGGCGTCCCATCGATGACGAGGGCGAGCGGTGGGTGCAGCTCGCCGTGATCGGCGGTGGGGGCCTGCTCGCCTGCGTGCTGGCCTTCTTCGGGATCGGCGCCCTGCTGCGCCACCGCACGAAGCTGAAGGCTCGCGGCGGCGCCTGACGGTCGGCCCACACCAAGCCGCTCGTCGAGCCTGTCGAGACGCACTCGCCGTCCCCCAACCGCTCGTCGCCACGCCCCCACCGCTCGTCACCACCCCCACCGCTCGTCACCACCCCCACCGCTCGTCGAGCCTGTCGAGACGCCTGGGCGACCGACCAGGTCAATCGCCCAGGCGCCAGGTCTGCAGGGTCGCGCGCAGGTCGTCGAGGGTGTCGCCCAGCACGTCATCGGGGTCGACCAGCTCGCGCGGCCAGACGGCCACCCCTCCCGACTCCAGCCACAGCTCGGCCTGGTACCGCTCGACCCGGCCGCTGGCGATCAGCGGACAGGGCGCGAGCAGGTCCGGCAGCGTGCGGGCGTAGCTGGTACCGAAGGCCTCGTTCGGGACGAGCTGGACGGCGGCGGCGCCCGCGACCATCCCCGCCCGCAGCTCCGTCGGCGTCAGCCCACCCAGGATCACCGGGAGCTCCGGGACGGCGGCCACCAGTTCCGGCTGCAGATAGTTGGATGCCACGAAGGCGGCGCCGGCCGCGGCAGAGGCGACGGCCTCCTCGACCGTGGTCACCCCGTGGACGCCGATCTTCGCGCGGCGGCCGAACAGCCGCAGGAGCGCCGGCAGCTCTGCCAGCTGGCCGGGGGCGACCGTCCACAGCTTGAAGCTTTCCTGGCAGAGCACCTCGCAGGCGGGGACGAGCTCGTCCGCGTCGAGTTCGGGGAGGCTGAGAATGACGCTGTGCATGCCCAGGTCGGGCAGAGAGGGAACCACGCACCCATCCTGCCCGATCGGCACCGGTGACACCGGCACGCCCGCGTGGTTAGCTGAGGTGGAGCCACGCCGAGGAGAACCGATGAAGATCACCAGCGACGGCATCGCCGCCGACGCCACCATCGACCTGCGCTACGCCGAGCCGGGGGTGGGCGGCACGAACGTCTCCCCCGGGCTGGAGTGGTCGGGAGCCCCGGACGGCACGCGCAGCTACGCCGTCACCTGCTTCGACCCCGACGCCCCCACCGGCAGCGGCTGGTGGCACTGGGTGGTCACCGACATCCCCGCCGACGTCACCTCGCTCGCCGAGGGGGCACCGCTGCCGGACGGGGCGCGCACCTGGCCCAACGACTACGGCTATCCCGGCTGGGGCGGGCCGTGGCCGCCGCCGGGTCCCGCGCACCACTACGTGTTCACCGTGTTCGCCGTCGGTGTCGACCGCCTCGACGTGCCGGACGAGGCCTCAAGCGCCGTCGCCCGGCTGACGCTGAGCTTCAACGTGCTCGCCCAGGCGTCCTTCACCGCGCTGTTCGCCAACCCCGCCAGTTAGGGACCCGTGGCGGTCCTGATCGATCCGCCGCGCTGGCCGGCGCACGGGACGCACTTCTCCCATCTCGTCTCGGACACGGCGCTCGGGGAACTGCTGGAGTTCGCCGACGCCAACGGCGTGCCCGTCCGCGCCTTCGATCACGACCACTACGACGTACCGGAACGGCGGCACGCGGAGCTGGTGGCCGCGGGCGCGGTGCCGGTGACGGAGTTCGAACTGCTGCGGCGGCTGGTGGCGTCCGGGCTGCGCGTCCGCACACCCGACCGCACGCCGAAGCCGGCGCAGGTCCTGCCGGTGCTCGCCGCGGCGTGGCACGACCTGCTGCCGTCCGCTCCCGGCCTCGGCCGGGAGCTGGTGCGTCGCTGGCAGGAGCCGCACCGGCACTACCACGACGTCCGCCATCTCGCGCAGGTGCTGGAGGCGCTGGACGTGCTCGCGGACGAACCGCCGCCGCGTCCGGTCCTGCTCGCGGCGTGGTTCCACGACGCGGTGTACGACGGTGAGCCCGGCACGGACGAGGAGCGTTCCGCCGACCTCGCCGCTGCGGAGCTCGCCGAAGCGGGGCTGCCGGCGGCCGAGGTGGCCGAGGTCGCCCGCCTCGTGCGGCTGACCATCCGTCACGACCCTGCGCCCGGCGATGCGGCGGGCGTCCGGCTGGCGGACGCCGATCTGTCGATCCTCGGCCAGCCACCGGGGCGCTACCACGTGTACTCCCGCGACGTGCGCCTGGAGTACTCGCGGTTCAGTGACGAGATCTTCGCCGCGGGCCGCGTGCGGGTCCTGGACGCACTATCCTCGTTCGATCCGCTGTACCGGTCGGCGACCGGTCAGCGGTTGTGGGAGGCACAGGCCGCCCACAACCTTGCCGAGGAACGTGGACGCTGGCTGCGTTTTGGCCCCTCGACCGGGTAGGCTTGTTTGTCAACAGCATGAGCCATGCTTGCGGGGGGTACGCGATGGCGAAGGCAGGTATCTGGCTTGCCGCGGCAGCATGCGTTGCCGCAGGCGCTCTGGTAGCGCCACCTCGATCTGGCGTGCCCAGAATCACCACCGGGGACGAACTCCAGCCCACGATCAGCGTGCCGTCCGCGACGCCCACCGCCTCGCCGACCTTCACCCCGTCCGTGACGCCGACCGCCGGGCCCACGCCGAGCGTCGTACCGACGGTCACGGCCACGGTGACCGCGACGGCCACAGCGACGGCAACGGCAACGGCAACGGCGACCGCAACAGCCACCGAGCCCGGCCCGGTGCCCACGGCGACCCAGACCCCGACCACCGACCCGATGGAGACGGAGACGCCCACGCCGACTCCGACCGGGACGCCCACGGAGCCGACCCCGAGTCCGAGCGCCTCGCCGACCGAGGAGCCCACGGAGTCGCCCACCGCGACGCCGACCGAGGAGCCGTCCGAGACGCCGACCGGGGAGCCCACGGGCACGCCCACCGGGGAACCCACGGGCACGCCCACCGGCGAACCCACCGGCACGCCCACCGGAGAGCCCACCGGCACGCCCACCGGAGAGCCCACGGGCACGCCCACCGGAGAGCCCACCGGCACGCCCACCGGAGAACCCACAGGCACGCCCACCGGAGAACCCACAGGCACGCCCACCGGCAAGCCGACCTGGACGCCCACCGGCAAACCCACCTGGACGCCTACGAGCAAGCCGACGGAGACGCCGACCGACGAACCCACCGGAATGCCGACGGGCACACCCAGCGACAGCCCCACGGCCACACCGACCGACGACCCCAGCGCTCCTACGGCGACGCCGACCGCATCATCGACACCGACCGGGAAGCCCACGTCCAAGCCGACCGCGAAGCCCACACCGACCGACATGCCGACGTGGTGGCCGACGGGGAAGCCGACGCATCGGCCGCATGCGGAGAAGGCGACCCGCACCAGCGGGGCGGCGGCGTCCACCGAGGAGAACGCATCGTCCGGCAGCACGCCGGCCAAGCGCATCCCGACGGAACAGAAGAAGCACGACCAGCCGCCGGCCGAGCCCGCGCGGCGGGAGTCCGTCGAGGCCGCGAAGCACACCGACGGTGCCAGGGCGAGCAGTTCCACCAGCCGCAGGGCTGAGGCGAGCAGCCAGGCGCACCAGCGGCCGACGGCCGAGCGAGGGACGAAGGCGCGAGCGGGCGACCCGGCGTCGGCTGGTACAACTGGTTCGTGAGGTTTCGCCACTCCCTGATCGCCGCGTCCCTGACCGCAGCGCTGTGCGCGGCCGGCTGCACCAGCCCGTCCGCACCGGCCGCGACGAGCCCGGGGACCACCACCGCGTCGGCCACGGCGGCCTCGGCCAGCCCGACGCCGTCCGCGAGCCCCACCCCGTCGGCGACGCCGACCTCGACGCCCAAGCCGACGCCCACGACGCCGCCGAAGGACACCCGCAAGGGCAAGCAGCTGAGCAAGCCGTACGCGGTGAACGGGATCATCGTCGTGTCGAAGAAGCACCGGATCACGGCCGCGTACGGGCCCAGGCACCCCACCGGGCCGTACCACCTCGAGGCGGAGGCCGCCGCGGCGCTGACCCGGATGACCGCTGCGGCGAAGGCGGACGGCGTCCGGATCCGGGTGCGCAGCGGCTACCGCAACTGGACCGTCCAGAACGCCAGCTACCAGCGGGCACTGCGCAACTACCCGCAGAACATCAGCTTCTACGCCCCCGCCGGTGCCAGTGAGCACCAGACCGGCCTGGCCGTCGACCTGTGGGACGGGGTCACCTGGAGCCTTCCGATGGCCCGCACGGCGACCGGCAAGTGGCTGTTCAAGCACGCGCACTCCTACGGCTTCGTGCTGCGCTACCCCGACGGCAAGCAGAAGGTCACCGGCTACCACTACGAGCCGTGGCACTACCGCTACATCGGCAAGAAGGACGCCATGAAGTTCGGCAACAACAAGCTCACGCTCGAGGAGTACCTGGGCCTCGCCTGAACCGCTCCCTGAACGGAAAGGGACCCGTCCCCTTTCTGTTCATGAACGGAAAGGGGACGGGTCCCTTTCCGTTCACGGTTTCGGTCCGGAGCGGGGTCCGAGCACGACAGAATGTCGGCATGAGCAGCGAAGCGGTGGCGTCCGGGGCGGGCAAGCGGATCGGCATCCTGACCAGCGGCGGCGATGCCCAGGGCATGAACGCGGCGGTGCGCGCGGTCGTCCGCACGGCCGTCTCGCTCGGCGCACGGGTGTTCGCGGTCTACGAGGGCTATCAGGGCATGGTGGACGGCGGGACGGGCATCCGCGAGCTGGCCTGGGAGGACGTCGGCAGCATCCTGCACCGGGGCGGGACGATGATCGGCACCTTCCGCTCCAAGGACTTCCGCGAACGGGACGGCCGCCGCCGGGCCGCGCGCAATCTGCTCGAGCACGGCATCGACCGGCTCGTCGTGATCGGCGGGGACGGGTCCCTCTCCGGCCTCGACCAGTTCCGCGCGGAGTGGCCCGAACTGCTGGCCGAGCTGGTCGCGTCCGGTGAGCTGAGCCAGGAGGTCGCGGACGCGCACCCCGCGCTGATGTTCGCCGGTCTGGTCGGCTCCATCGACAACGACCTCGTCGGCACCGACATGACCATCGGCGCCGACTCCGCCCTGCACCGGATCGTGGACGCCATCGACGCCCTGTCCAGCACCGCGGCCAGCCATCAACGCAGCTTCGTGGTCGAGGTGATGGGCCGCCACTGCGGCTACCTGGCGCTGATGAGCGCGATCGCCGGCGGCTGTGACTACGTACTCCTGCCGGAGAACCCGCCCGAGCCGGGCTGGGAGCAGCGGATGTGCACGGCACTCCACCGTGGCCGGGCGGCGGGACGCCGTGACTCCCTCGTCGTGGTCGCCGAGGGTGCCTGCGACCGCGAGGGGCGGCCGATCACGTCCGCGTACGTGCGGCAGGTGATCGAGGACCAGCTGCACGAGGACGCCCGGGTGACCATCCTCGGCCACGTGCAGCGCGGCGGCGCGCCGAGCGCGTACGACCGCTGGGCGTCCACCTGGCTGGGCTACGAGGCGACCCGCGAGGTGCTGGCCGCCACCCCCGACACCGCGGGACCGGTGCTCGGCTTCAAGGGCAACCGGGTGACGCGGGTGCCGCTGGTGGAGGCCGTGGCGAAGACACGTCAGGTGCCGGAGCTGATCGCCGCCGGCGACTTCGAGGCGGCGATGGCGATGCGTGGGGGCTCGTTCAGCGAGGCGTCCCGGATCTTCGCCGAACTGGTGGAGCCGAGCCGGATCGACGCGCCCGAGGCATCGAAGCGGATCGCGGTGATCCACGCCGGTGGTCTCGCCCCCGGCATGAACGCCGCCGCCAGGGACGCCGTCCGGCTGGGGATCAGCCGCGGCCACACCATGCTCGGTGTGCAGGACGGCTTCCCGGGGCTGCGGGACGGCCGGATCAGCGAGCTGACCTGGGGTGATGTGGAGGGCTGGCTGACGGACGGCGGGGCTGATCTGGGCGTGCGGCGGACCGTCCCCACGGTGGAGGAGCTGTACCGGATCAGCCGGTCGATCGAGGACCACCACATCGACGCGCTGCTGATGATCGGCGGCTGGAACGGCTACCAGGCCGCCGAGCTGCTGCACCGCGAGCAGGACCGGTTCCCGGCCTGCGGCCTGCCGATCGTGTGCCTGCCGGCGTCCATCGACAACAACCTGCCGGGCTCGGAACTGGCGATCGGCACGGACACCGCGCTGAACGTGATCGTCGAGGCCGTGGACCGGATCAAGATGTCCGGCAGCGCGGCCAAGCGGGCGTTCGTGGTGGAGACGATGGGCCGCTACTGCGGCTACCTCGCCCTGATGGGCGCGCTCGCCGGAGGCGCCGAGCGGGTCTACCTGCACGAGGAGGGGATCAGCCTCACCGCGCTGGTCGACGACCTGGAGTGGCTGCGGAACAGCTTCGCGTCCGGGCGCAAGCTGTTCCTCGCCATCCGCAACGAGAACGCCAACCCGCTCTACACCACCGACTTCCTCGCCCGGCTGCTGGAGCAGGAGGGCCAGGGGCTGTACGACGTGCGGCAGAACATCCTCGGCCATGTGCAGCAGGGCGGCTGCCCCACCCCGTTCGACCGGCTGCTGGCCGTGCGGCTGGTCTCCCGGGCGCTGGACCTGATCGGTGCGGAGTTCACCGCCGGGACGTCCGAGAGCTGGTACCTCGGGCTGGTGCAGTCGAAGGTGGCGGCGTTCCCGATGAGCCAGATGACCGCCGAGATGGACCTTCGCTACCGCCGGCCGAAGGAGCAGTGGTGGCTCGCCCTGCGTCCGGTGATGAAGGCGGTCGCGGACGCCGCCGTCTGAGCTGTCCCCAGCCAGCGACCCGGAGTACCGTGGAGGTTTGTCCACCGAACGCCGTGGACAAACCTCCGCGCCGCTGCGCCGAACAGCAAAGGGACGGTTCCTTTCCGTTCAGGTGACGCGGACGGTGGCGAGGATCTGCTGGGCCAGGGTCGCGTCGGACGTTCGTCCGGTCACCGTCACCACCACGCCGCCGACGGTGGCTGACCACTGCCGCCAGCCGGGGGTATCGCCGTCCCAGGGAGGTCCGGGGGTGATCGCGGACGGATCGGTGATCGTCACGTGCGCCGCCTGCCGGGAGGCGGTCAGGGCGGGGCAGGCGCTGGCGTGCCGTTGGTCCGTGCCGTGATTAGTGTCCACGTAGGGCTTGCCGGGGAAGGCGAAGGAATCGCGGAAGCAGTAGTCGACGGGCGGGGAGTAGTCCTCGCCCCAGCTCTCGGGGACGCCGAGTTCCACCCGCTGGCCGGTGTCGATCGTGTCGTACTGCACTCGTCGGAAGCCGTCCGGCAGGGTCGTCGCGCTCGGCAGCGGTGAGCCGGACGGCGAGGGCTGCAACCGGACGACCTGGACGCCGGGTTCGGTGTCTACGAGCTGGTAGACCTGCCCGCCCTCCACCGCGTAGCCGTGCACGCCCGCATCGACGGTGGTCCGGCCGCCGCTCCACGTGGCCGCCAGGTCGCCGGCGAG
Organism: Propionicimonas sp.; assembly: GCF_029975155.1. Lineage (GTDB taxonomy): Bacteria > Actinomycetota > Actinomycetes > Propionibacteriales > Propionibacteriaceae > Propionicimonas. The sequence continues at coordinate 52,292 of NZ_JARKPQ010000342.1, forward strand.
GGCGAACTGGTAGACCACGTCGTCGACGGTGTCGTCCGCTGCGGTGGTGGCGACCTCATACCAGGCGTGCACGGCGTCCCGCGCGAGCAGGCGCATCACCGTCTGGCCCCCCGGACGGGTGCGCAACTCGGCGTCGATCTGCCCGTCCTGCAGCCGCACCCGGTCGCCCTCGTCGTAATCGATGGACGGCGGCTCCGGCAGCGGGCCGTCCCCCGCGAGCAGGCTGTACTGCCCGAAGGCGTCCACAACGGCCAGATCCTGCCCCAGCCGGACGAGGGAGACTGGCTCGGCGTTGACCAGGCTGTCGGGGAGCTCGGTGGCGGCCAGCCCGTCACCCATCCGGGCCAGGACGCCCAGCTTGCGACCGGCGTTGTCGTGGTCCAGGCCCGGGCTTGAGTCGATCACGTAGAAGAGGTCGTCCCGGACTGCCAGGTCGACGATGTAGAGGCTCCGCGGCGTTCGCAGGGTCTCCACCTTCCGCCCATCGCGGTAGATGCGGATCTCGTCGGCCACCGGGTCGGCCAGGTAGACCGTGTTCCCGTCAACGAAGAACGCACGTTCGGAGACCCCGCCGCGGGTGTCCGGGTCGCTGACCACCACCTCCGCTCCGGGCATAGGCTCCGCGGGCGGGGGGTCGACGACCACCTGGCGGCGGCTGGGTTCGGGCTCGACCGGCACGCCCACCACCGGACCGGCCTGGCCGAATCCGGAGAACAGCCCGGCGAAGCCCACGGCGGTGGCGACCAGGGCGGTGATGGCGGCCACCAGCCCCACCCGGACCCGGAGCCGCCGACGCCGCGCAGCCTCGCTCCGCCGGGTCAGCTCCACGGGGTCGATGCCGGCGACGGGCGCGTCCATCACGTCGACCCGCCGCAGCGCGTCGCGAAAACCCTGTTCGAAGTCAGTCATCGCCATCTCCTGCCTCGCAGCGCGCCCGGAGCGTCTTCAGCGCGCGGTGGATGTGCGAGCGGGCCGTCGCCTCGGGACAGCCGAGGGCGCGCGCCACGTCGGCGTAGCTGAGGTCGTCGTGGAACCGCAGCACGACGGCCGCCCGCTGCACCGGTGGCAGGTCCGCGCAGAGCTGCCAGGCGGCGTCGGCGAGCGCCGTCCCGTGGTCGCCGGAGACGGGCGCCTCCGCGAGCAGCGCCGGGTCACCGACCGGACGGACGCGGCGCAGCCGACGCAGGCGGGTGAGGCAGGCGTTCGTGACCGCCCGGCGGACGTAGGCGTCCCTGCCCTGCTCGTCCAGAGCCGACCAGCGGGGATAGACGCTGATCAGGGCGTCCTGGACGGCGTCCCGAGCTTCCTCCCAGTCGCGGGTGACGAGGCAGGCCAGACGCACCAGCCCGTCGGACCGCCGGCGGACGTATTCTTCGAAGCTGTCCGCCGGCGCGGCCCTGGCCGCCGTCGGGGACGCGGCCTCGCTCTTCATGTCCTTCCTACTCCCCGGGGTGCTGCTTTCGTTGCAGGCAGGAGGCAAGTGAACGGGAATGGGACCTGTCCCCAGTCATCCGGAGAACCGGGGACAGGTCCCATTCCCGTTCAGTCAGTTCGCGAAGGTCGAGGTGTCGATCACGAAGCGGTAGCGGACGCCGGAGGCGACCACACGGTCGTAGGCGGCGTTGATGTCCTCGCCGCCGATCACCTCGACCTGGGCAGCGAGGCCGTGCTCGGCGCAGAAGTCCAGCATCTCCTGGGTCTCCGCGATGCCGCCGATCTGCGAGCCGGCGAGGACCCTCCGCTGGCCGACGAGTCCGGAGAGGTTCAGCTGCACGGGGTGCTCGGGCAGCCCGACGTCGACCAGCGCGCCGCCGGTCTTCAGGCAGCCGATCAGCGCGTTCAGGTTCTGGTCGGCCGAGACCGTGCTGATGATCAGGTCGAAGCGCTTGCGCAGGCGGCGCAGCGTGCCGGGCTCGGAGACCGCGTGGTACTCGGACGCGCCGAAGCGCCGCCCGTCCGCCTCCTTCGAGCGGGTCTGGCTGATCACCGCCACCTCGGCGCCCATCGCGGCGGCGATCTGCACGCCCATGTGCCCGAGCCCGCCCATGCCGACGATCGCGACCCGCTTGCCCGGGCCGGCGCCCCAGCGCTTCAGCGGCGAGTACAGCGTGATGCCCGCGCACAGCAGCGGCGCGGCGTTGGCGAGCTCGATGCCGTCCGGAATGCGGCAGACGTAGTCCTGCTCGACGGTGATGCAGGTCGAGTAGCCGCCCGCGGTCGGCAGCCCGTCCCGGCCGGTGGCGTTGTATGTCCAGATCGTGCCGCCCGGCCCGTCGCAGAACTGCTCGTCACCGGCCCGGCACTGCTCGCACTCGCCGCAGGAGTCCACGAAACAGCCCACGCCGACGCGGTCGCCGACCGCGAACGCCGTCACCTCGGCTCCCACCTCCCGGACGACCCCGGCCAGCTCGTGACCCGGCACCAGCGGGTACGTCGCGGGCCCCCACTCACCGCGCGCGGTGTGAATGTCGGAGTGGCAGATCCCGGCGTAGACGATATCGAACAGCACCTCGGTGGGGCCGGGCTCGCGGCGGGTGATGGTGGTGCGGGAGAACCGGCCGGTCGGGCCGTCGATGGCGTAGGCGATCGCCTGGGGCATGTGCAGCGCTCCTCTTGCTCAGGCCTGGTCTCGGTCTGGCGCGTCTCGACAGACTCGACGAACGGGTTTCGTGGCTACACGACAGTTCGATAGATCAACGAGCGGCCCGGTGGGACTGGGCTCAGTGGGTCAAGGGGCATTCTGCCAGCCCGCGACCCGCGCCGTGCCGGCTGCGGTCGACTACGCCGGACGTTCGGACGCCCGGCGCGGCGCGCTCTCCCGCAGCGGTCCGCCGTCCTGCTGCGCGGCGCTCTCCAGCCGGGTGCCCCGCAACTCGCGCACGCCGTCCAGCACCTTCGCCCCATCGAAGCCGGGGACGGGCAGTGCGTTGAGCAGGGCGAGGAACAGGCTGCTCACGCCGGCGACCCACCACACCGACGTCTGCGCCTCGAGGATGGTCGGCCGGCCGGCGGGACTGGCCATCAGCGCGACGGCCAGCAGCGGCAGGGCGAACAGCAGATGAGCCAGTGGGCCGGCCGCGCTGCGGAGGACGCGGTCCCAGCCGTGCGGCCGGGGCTCGATCACCACGCCCAGCCCGGCGCCGTTCAGGACGGCCTTGGTCCAGTGGTGGCCGGCCAGCACGCCGGCGATGACGTGACCGAGCTCGTGCAGCAGCGTGCCGAACAGGATCAGCAGAGTGACGGCGGCACCCCAGTTCACCGACTCGAGGACGGACAACTCCGCACCGCTGCGGACGGTGTTCAGCCCGTGGAAGATGCCGTACACCACGACCAGGCACGCCATCGTCACCAGGAACCCGGGCTTGACGACGACCTCGAACTCGGGTTCGGACCGGTCGCTCACCACCCCTCCTCCAGGTTGTTCTGACGTTGGCGTGGCGGCGCTGACCTGACCCTACTCCAGACGCGCCGGAACCGACATCGTCCATCCACCGTGGCAGGACTCCGGACGGCGCTCGCGAGTGCCGTCCGTGGTTCAGACCCGGCGGTTCAGCCGAGGCGTTCGCGCCAGCCGGGGTAGAGGGTGTCGGCGTCGGCGGGGAAGGACTCGAAGGCGCGGGCGAACTCGCGGTGGTCCCTGGCCCACTCGATCGGGTCGGCGCCGGCTTCCCAGCACTGGTGGGCCTGGCGCAGTGACCGGGCACCGGCGGCCGGGCCGTCCAGGTGGCCGTAGGAGCCGCCGCCGGCGGTGTTGATGATGTTCGCGTGGCCGAGGTTGGCGAAGAAGCCGGGCAGCCGCAGCGCGTTCATGCCACCGGAGACGATCGGGACGGTCGGACGCATCCCGTACCACTCCTGGTGGTAGGCCGGGCCGGTGTAGGAGTCCCGCTCGATGATGTAGGCGATCGCCCGGTCGTCCGCGGCGCCCTCCATCTTCCCGTGGCCCATCGTGCCCACATGGATGCCGGACGCGCCCTGCAGCCGCGCCATCTTCGCCAGCACGTAGGCGTTGTAGCCCCGCTTCGACGACGGCGAGGTGACCATGCCGTGGCCGGCGCGGTGGTAGTGCAGGAACTGCCGCGGGAAGTAGCGGCGGACGGTGGTCACCATGCCCGGGCCACCGACGAACCCGTCCACCAGGAAGGCCACCTTGTCCGCGTCCGGGCCGAACACCGAAAGGATGAACTCGCCCCTGGCGATCATCTCTGCATGGTCGTCGGCGGTGATGTTCGCGCTGAACAGCTTGGCCTCGCCGGTCTCGTCCATCGCCCGCTTCATCGCGTCGTACACCAGCGGGATCGTCTCCCGCAGCGGCGCGAACACCTGGTTGCCCTGCGGCTCGTCGTTCTTGATGAAGTCCCCGCCCAGCCAGAACTCGTAGGCGGCCTTCGCGAACGGCTCCGGCCGCAGGCCCAGCTTCGGCTTGATGATCGTCCCGGCGATGTAGCCACCGTCGACCACCGGCCGGCCCAGCACCCGCCACAGGTCCGCGATCCCCTTCTCCGGCCCATCGAACAGCTCGATCGCCCGCCGCGGCACCCAGAAGTCGTACATCTTGGCGTACTCGATGTCGCCCATGCCCTGGTTGTTGCCGATCGTCAGGGTCAGGAACGACACCATCATCATCCGGCCGTCGACGATGTTCCGGTCGAACAGGCCCAGCGGGTACGCGATCCGCACCTCCTCGGTCGCCTCGTCCGCCAGGTACACCAGCGCGTCGAAGCCCTTGGTGAAGTCGTCCGTGGTCGACACCTCGACGTTGGTGCCCGTCGACGACTCGGCGGCGAAGTGCGCCGCGGCCTCCAGGAACCCCACCCCGGCCTTCGGCTTCAGCTTGTACGCGCACAGGATGTGCTGGCCGCCGGCGACGAGGTCATCCTCGCGCAGGCTCAGATCGGCGTAACGGGCGGACTGGTCCACTTCGAACTCCTTCGCGGGGGCCTGCTGCGGGCGCCTTCGCCCGGGGGAGTCAGGCGAGCGGGGGCTGGATCCCGGCTCACTGACGATGCTAGTGCGGGGGTGCCGGCTCGCAGGCGGTGTGGACACAACCCCGACGTCTGGCCGGACGTGCTACCACACTCTGCACAGATGTCACGACTCATGGGCAACGGCTCCCCGCGACAGCCGCGCCGCTAGTCTCCCGTTCGTAGCCGAATGGACGGCGAGGAGGCAGCACTGTGGCCGCACGGACGCTCACGCAGTACCTGCTGGACGTCGGACGCCCCGACGAACGCCGCAACGACTACACCCACATCCTCAGCGCCGTCGCGGTGACGATGAAGCTCACCGCGGCGATGGTCAGCAGGGGTCCGCTGATCCTGGACGCCGCGACGCAGGCCGCGTCCCCGACGCGCCGGGACGTGAACCGCGCGCTGCGCCGGCTGACCACGAAGACCCTGCTCGCGCAGACCGAGGACATCGAACCGCTCGCCGCGATCTCCGTCGCCGGCAGCCAGGCCATCCGCCCGGTCTCCCCCACCGGGCGCTACCTGCTGCTGTTCGAGGGACTGCACGGCGTGGGCAACCTGGCCGACAACCTGCCGGCGGGATCGGTGTTCTCCGTCCTCGAGCTGCCGCCGCACGACGGTCCGGTCACCGAGCAGGACTTCCTGCAGCCGGGCACCGCGCAGGTCGCGGCGGGCATCTCGCTGTACGGCTCCCGGACGGTGCTGGTGCTGACCACGGGCACCGGTGTGGACGGCTTCACACTCGACCGGGACGTGGGCAACTTCGTGCTCACCCACCCGCAGCTGCGGATCCCGGCGGAAGCCGACGTGTTCTCGATCAACGCCGCCGACGCGCCGCACTGGCCGGCTCCGGTGAAGCGGTACGTCGAGGAGTGCGTGCTCGGCGTGGACGGGCCGCGCGGCCACGACTTCAAGATGCGCTGGAACGCGTCCGCGCTGGTCGGGGCGTTCCGGGTGCTGAACTCCGGTGGGCTGTTCCTCGTCCCCGACACCGGCCGGACATCCGGCTGGCTGGCGCCGGTGCTGCACAACGCCGCCCCGCTCGCGATGCTGGCCGAGCAGGCCGGGGGCGCGGCCAGCACCGGGGGCCGGCGCGTGCTGGAGGTCGTGCCCGGGACCCTCGACGAGCGGGGGCCGATCTTCCTCGGCAGCGCCGGCGAGGTCGCCCGGCTGGAGCGCTACGTCGAGGAGCACGAGCAGGGCCGCGACGAGGAGTTCGAGCACCCCCTGTTCCACAACCGCACCCTGTTCGCCGACTAGGAGGAGAGACAGTGTCACGCGCGCATCCGGTGGTGGCGATCACGGGCTCGTCGGGAGCAGGGACGAGCACGATCACCGACACCTTCGCCCAGATCTTCGCCCGCGAGGGGGTCACCTCGGCGGTCGTGCACGGCGACTCGTTCCACCGCTACGACCGGGCGGGCATGAAGCAGGCCTACGCCGAGGCCGCGGCGTCCGGCAAGCCCGAACTCAGCCACTTCGGGCCGGACGCGAACCTGTTCGCAGAGCTCGAGGAGCTGTTCCGCCAGTACGGCAGGGACGGCACCGGCCGCACCCGCAACTACGTCCACGATGCGGAGGAGTCCGTCCAGTTCGGCCAGGAGCCCGGCACCTTCACCCCGTGGGAACCCCTGCCCGAGGGCACCGACCTGCTCTACTACGAGGGCCTGCACGGCGCCGTCAAGACCGACACCGTCGACCTCGCCAAGCACGTCGACCTGCTGATCGGGGTGGTGCCGATCATCAACCTGGAGTGGATCCAGAAGCTGCACCGCGACCGGACCAAGCGCGGCTACTCCACCGAGGCCGTCACGGACACCATCCTGCGCCGCATGCCGGACTACGTGCACTACATCTGCCCGCAGTTCAGCCGCACCCACATCAACTTCCAGCGGGTGCCGGTGGTGGACACCTCCAACCCGTTCATCGCCCGCTGGATCCCCACGCCCGACGAGTCCATGGTCGTGATCCGGTTCGCCGACCCCCGCGGGATCGACTTCCCCTACCTGCGCTCGATGATCGACGGCTCGTTCATGTCCCGGGCCAACAGCATCGTCATCCCCGGCGGCAAGCTCGACCTCGCCATGCAGTTGATCTTCACCCCGCTGATCTGGCGACTCGTCGACAACGCCCGCAAGGAGAAGGTGCGCGGCCGCAGCTGAGCCGTCGACAGACCGCTGGGTGCGCCGGGAATCTCCGCGAGCACCTAACCGGACTCAGTGACTGCCACCTTTCTTGGCCAACTCAGGCTGTTTCGGACGGCCGGAATCCTGACTGCCAGGTTCTTCGGGTTGTGAAGCCCGGAAACGGCGGCACATGCCGGGAAAAGTGGCAGTCATCCGCGGACGCGGTCGGCGCGGCCGCGGAAAGCCGGGAAAACTGGCAGTCGCCCGTCGAGCGGCGCCGCAACAGACCGCTGGTCGACCGCAGCAGACCGCTGGTCGACCGCAACAGACCGCTGCTCGGCCGCAACAGACCGCTGGTCGACCGCAACAGACCGCTGGTCGAGCTTGTCGAGACCGGTCACCACGTCTCGACAGGCTCGACGACCGCTGGGGGGTGGCTCGACGACCGCTGGGGGCGACTCGCTCGGCGGGGACGACGCCCTCACCGTCCGCCGGACGCTGCCGTCCCTGCGCCGGTCGATCGTCGGCGCCTGTGAGTCCTCGATACCGCTCGTCGAGTTCGTCGAGCTCGTCGAGACGCATGGGCGTGGGTACGTACCTTCGACCACCGACAGATCCCTCGCCCGCACGTCGACGCTCAACCGACCGGCGGCCCGGGTTTGGGTTGGGGCCTTCGCTATCCGATCAGCCAGCGGGTGGTCGCCACGTACTCCTCGCCCGGGCGGAGCACGGTACTGGGGAAGGACGGCTGGTTGGGCGAGTCGGGGAAGTGCTGGGTCTCCAGGGCGATCCCGGCGCGACGGGGGTAGGCGATACCGGACGTGCCGACCTGCGTGCCGTCGAAGTGCTCGCCGCTGTAGACCTGCAGGCCGGGCTGGTCGCTCTGCACGATCAGCGTGAGCCCGTCCGGGCCGGTCAGCCGGCAGTGCTCGCGCATCCCGGTGCCGTCCACGACGAAGTTGTGGTCCCAGCCGCCGCGGCGGGTCAGCCCCTCGGCCTCGGCCGCATCGCGTGCCGCCCCGAACCGGCGCCCGGAGCGGAAGTCGGCAGCGGAACCGGTGACATCGCGTATCTCCCCGATGGGAATGCCGTCGCCGTGGTTGGGGGTGTACCGCGACGCGTGGACGGTCAGCACGTGGTCGTCGGTGTCGCGGCCGGAATCCTCGCCGTCGAGGGTGAAGTAGGGGTGGGTGGTCAGGTTCACCACGGTCGGAGCGTCGGTGGTCGCCCGGTAGGCGATCTGCGCGCCACCGGGGACGAGCTCGTAGCGCGCCGACACCGTCAGCTCACCGGGATAGCCCTGGTCGCCGTCCGGGCTGGTCAGGGTGAACTCGACCCAGTCGGCGCCCTGACCGGCCACCGTCCACTCCCGGGCGTGGAAGCCGTCCGTCCCGCCGTGCAGCTGGTTCGGCGGCTCGTTCACGTCCAGGTCGTGGGTCACCCCGTCCAGGCTGAACCGGGCACCGGCGATCCGGTTGGCGAACCGGCCCACCGTCATGCCCAGGTACCGGTTGGCGCCCAGGTAGTCGCCGACGTCCCGCGCGCCCAGCACGATGTTGCGCCAGCTGCCGTCCGGCAGCCTCACCTCGAACCGGCGCAGCGTCGCGCCGAGGGCGAGCAGCTCGAGCCGGACGTCGGCACCTTCGAGCCGGATGGGGCTGCTGGACATGGGATTCTCCTTCGTGAGGCGTGGGCTGGGACGGTGGGTTTCGACAGGCTCAACCAGCGGCCGGGAGCTCAACCAGTGGCGGGCCTGTGCGGTGGCGCGGTGCTGGCGCGCAGCACCAATTGCGGCACCCGCAGCAGCGGGTTGGGCGCCTGTTCGTCGGTGAGCACGGCCAGCACCACACCCATGGTGTCGCGGCCGAGTTGGGCGAAATCCTGGTGCATGGTGGTCAGCGGCGGGGTGAAGTGCGCGGCCTCCGGGATGTCGTCGAAGCCGATCACGCTCACCGTTCCCGGCACGGCCAGGCCGGCCTCGGTGAGCGCGTGGATCAGGCCGAGCGCCATCTGGTCGTTGCCGCAGAACACCGCCGAGAACGGTCCGCCTTCGGCCAGCAGCCGGCAGCCCGCGTCGTAGCCGCTGGCCGGCGACCAGTCGCCGATGATCGGCTCGTGCGCGACCAGTCCGTTCTCGCCCAGGGCGTCCCGCCAGCCGCGGATGCGCTCCAGCGCGTCCATCGAGTCGATCGGCCCGGCGACGTGCCGGATCTCGGCGTGCCCGAGGTCGATCAGGTGCCGGACGGCGCGCCGCGCGCCCTGGTACTGGTCGAGCGACACCCGGTGCAGCCCCGACCCCTGGGACACCACGGCGAGGAACGGGACCCCCAGCTCCATGCCCTGCAGGATGGCGAGCGTCGACCGGTTGGACGTGATCAGGACGATCGCCTCGACGTTCTGCCGGACCAGCACCTCCGCGGCCTGGCGCAACGCCGCCGCGTCGGCCTGCAGGAGGCTGGCCATGATCACCGCGTAGCGCTCCTCCCTCGCGGCCTCGTTGAAGTAGACCGCCGTCGTGGACGGTCCGAACTCCGGAGCCCCGGTGGTGATCAGGCCGATCGTCCGGGACCGCCTGGTGACCAGGGCCCGGGCGGCGGGCGAGGGGATGTAGCGCAGCTGCTTGATCGCCCGTTCCACCCGTTCCCGGGTGGCCGGACGGACGTTGGGCAGGTCGTTGAGCACGCGGGAGACGGTCTGGTGGGACACACCGGCCAGGCGGGCCACATCGAAGATGGTGGCTGCCTTGGTGCGTTCGTTCTCCGTCGTCACGCTGCCTGCCGTCCCGGGCTTGGGCCTGGCGGACGCGGCCCCGGAAGTCGATGTTATCGACACAGGTCAGGTCCGTCTGGACGTGAGCACCTTCTGCAGGATGATGAACACCAGCAGGAGCGCACCGATGAAGATCTTCGTCCACCAGGAGCTCAGCGTGCCCTCGAAGCTGATGATGGTCTGGATCAGCCCCAGCACCAGCACGCCCAGCGCCGAGCCGAGGACGAAGCCGTAGCCGCCGGTCAGCAGCGTGCCGCCGATCACCACGGCCGCGATCGCGTCCAGTTCGGTGCCGACCGCCGTCAGAGCGTACCCGGACAGCGTGTAGAAGGCGTAGAGGATCCCCGCGAGACCCGAGCAGAAGCCGCTGACCACGTAGACCAGCACCTTTGTCCGGGACGTGGGCAGGCCCATCAGCATGCCGGACTGCTCACCACCGCCGATCGCGTAGGCGGTGCGGCCGAAACGGGTGTACTGGAGCACCCAGACCGCCACGACCAGCACCACGAGTGCGATGATCACGCTCGGGGTGATGCTCATCCGGTAGCCCAGCGGGATCCGGGTGTTCGCCATGGCGACGAAGAACGGGTGGTCGATCGTGATCGACTCCTTGGCGATGATGTAGCACAGGCCTCTGGCCAGGAACATGGCCGCCAGCGTCGCGATGAACGGCTGGACGGCGAACACGTGGATCATCAGCCCGACCAGCAGGCCCAGCACCGACGTGGCCACCAGGATCAGGGCGATCACCACGACCGGATCCCAGCCGGTCTGCAGCAGCCGGGCGGCGATGATCGTCGAGAGCGCCACCACCGCGCCCACCGAGAGGTCGATGCCGCCGGTGATGATCACGAAGCTCATCCCCACCGCGAGCACGATCAGGTAGGCGTTGTCGATCAGCAGGTTGAGCAGCACCTGGCCGGCGAAGAAGCCGTGGTAGCGCAGGCCACCGACCGCGTACATGAGCACGAACAGCACGGCGGTGACCAGCACCGGACCGGACTTCGGGCTGGTGAACACCTCGGTGGTCTTGCGCCAGGCGCGGGCCAGCCCCGAGGACGGGGTCGCGAGGGCGGTCATCGGGTCACCGCCAGGTCGGCCACCGGCTTCGACGTCCGGGTTCGCGAGCGCGACCGCCAGCGGGCGAACGCCGCGGCGGTGGTCGGCGACTGCAGCAGGCAGACCGCGGTGACGACCGCCGCCTTGAAGACCATGGTGGCGATCGGGGGGATGCCCACCGTGTAGACCGTCGTGACCAGGGTCTGGATGACGAGGGCGCCGACCAGGGTGCCCGCCAGCGAGTAGCGCCCGCCGTTCAGCGAGGTGCCGCCGATCACGACGGCGAGGATCGCGTCCAGCTCGATGAACAGGCCGGTGTTGTTGGCGTCCGCGGCGGTCTGGTTGGACGTGAGGATGAGCCCGGCGATCGCCGCCAGGACCGCACAGAAGGCGTAGACGGTGAAGATCAGGCCGCGGGCCCGGACGCCGGCCTGGCGGCTGGCTTCCGGGTTGATGCCCACGCTCTCGATCAGCAGGCCGAGCGCGGTCCGGCGGGTCAGCAGCGCCGCCGCCGCGAAGATCAGGACGCCGACGATCGTCGCCACCGGGATCCCGGCCAGGAAGCCGGCACCGAGGAACTTGAACGGGTCGCTGCGGACGGTGAGGATCTGGCCCTCGGTGATCAGCATCGCGATGCCGCGTCCGGCGGTCATCAGGATCAGGGTCGCGATGATCGGCTGGATGTTCAGCACGGCCACCAGGAAGCCGTTCCAGATGCCCATCAGCAGCGCGAGGCCGACCGCGGCGAGCACCGCGACGCCGACGGTGCCGACACTGTTCGGATCGCTCGAGCCGAGGATGATCGAGCAGGCCACCGCGCCCGCGATCGCGCAGATCGACCCGACGGAGAGGTCGATCCCCCGGGTGGCGATCACCAGGGTCATCCCGACGGCGATGATCAGCGTCGGCGCGCCGTTGCGCAGGATGTCGATGAGGCTGCCGAACAGGTGGCCCTCGCTGTTGATCGTGATCGAGAGGAAGTCGGGCACCGCGACCACGTTGACCACGAGCAACGCGATCAGCATGACCACGGGCCAGAACAGGCGGTGGCCGAGGGCCCGGCCCAGGATGTCTCTCATGATGCGGCTCCGGTGGGTTCGGGTTCGGCGGCTCCCTCGGCGATGAGCGCGAGCAGGTCGTCGACGTCCAGGCCCTCGTTGGGCAGGTCGGCGACCTTCTGCCGGTCGCGGAGCACCACGATCCGGTGGCTCAGCCGGAGCACCTCTTCCAGTTCGGCCGAGATGAACAGCACGCTCATCCCGTTCTCCGACAGCGAATAGACCAGTTTCTGGATCTCGGCCTTGGCGCCCACGTCGATGCCGCGGGTCGGCTCGTCCAGGATCAGCAGGCGGGGAGCGATCGCCAGCCATCGCGCCAGCAGCACCTTCTGCTGGTTGCCGCCGGACAGGTTGCGCACCAGCGCGTCCGCATCGGGGGTCTTGATGTTGAGGGCCTCGATGTAACTGGCCGCCAGTTCGTCCTGGCGCTTCCGGGGGATCGGACGGAACCAGCCGCGGTCGGCCTGGAGGGCGAGGACGATGTTGTCCCGCACGCTCAGCTCGTCCACGATGCCCTCCGCCCGGCGGTTCTCCGAGGAGTAGGCGATCCGGTGCTTGATCGCCTGTCTCGGCGTCCGCAGCTTGAGGGGCTCGCCGTTGACGGTCAGCTGGCCGCCGTCCGCACGATCGACGCCGCCGACGAGGCGGGCCACCTCGGTGCGTCCCGAACCCAGGAGCCCGGCGAAGCCGACCACTTCACCGGCCCCGATGGTGAGGTCGACGGGGGCGATCGCGCCCTTGCGGGTGATCTCGCTGGCGGTCAGGAAGGGCTCGACCCCGTCCGCCCGCTCGAGGTCGTGCTCGGTCGAGTGGACCTTGCTCTCCAGGTCGGCGAGCGTGGAGAGCTCCTTGCCGATCATCGCCTGGACCAGGTCGATGCGCAGGAGCTCGTGGGTGAGGTACTCCCCCACCAGTTGGCCGTTGCGCAGGACGGTGAGCCGGTCGCTGATCTCGTAGACCTGGTCGAGGAAGTGGCTGACGAACAGGATCGCGACGCCCGACTTCTTGAGACTGCGGATCACGCGGAACAGCTCCGCGACCTCTTCGACGTCCAGGCTGGACGTCGGCTCGTCGAGGATCAGTACCTTGGCCTGCACGTCGATCGCCCGGGCGATCGCGACCAGCTGCTGGATCGCCAGCGAGTGCGAGTTGAGCAGCGAGTTGGGATCGATGTCCAGGTGCAGGCCCTCGAGGATCTCCGCCGCCCGGCGGCGCATGGCCCGCCAGTCGATGCCGCCCAGGCGCCGGGGTTCGCGGCCGAGCATGACGTTCTCCGCGACGGTGAGGTTCCCCAGCAGGTTCACCTCCTGGTAGACGGTGCTGATGCCGGCCGCCTGGGCCTGCGCGGGCTCGTTGAAGGTGACCGTGCGGCCGTCCAGCCGGATCACTCCGGCGTCGATGCTGTAGACGCCGGTGAGCGCCTTGATCAGGGTGGACTTGCCGGCACCGTTCTCTCCCATCAGCGAGTGGACCTCGCCGGGGAACATCCGGAAGTCGACGCCGTCGAGGGCCTTGACGCCGGGGAAGGTGATCGAGATGTCGGTCATCTCGACCACCGGCGCCGGCTGGTCGGCCACGGCTGCCGCGGGTGCGCGAGTGCTGTCAGGCATTCGGGGAGCTCATTTCGTCCAACGGTGTGTGGGACAGGCTATGGCGCCGCGGTGGGCGCGCGGAACGGCCGCGCGCCCACCCGGTGCCGGGGGTTCGTACGTCGCCGGTGGCTCAGTACTTGCGGGTGGGCAGGGCCTCCTTGGCCTGCTCCTGGGTGAAGGTGGTCTCCTCCGTGACGATCCGCTTCTCGACCGTCCCGCCCTCGTTGAGGGTCTTGACGACGTCGATCAGCTGCTTGCCCAGCAGGGGCGAGCACTCGACGATGAAGTTGATCTTGCCCTCGCTCAGGGCGGTCATGCCGTCCTTCACCGCGTCGACCGTGATGATCTTGATGTCCTTGCCCGGCACCTTGCCGGCCGCCTCGATCGCCTCGATCGCGCCCAGGCCCATGTCGTCGTTGTGGGCGTAGACCACGTCGATCTTCGGCTGGGACTTCAGCATGGCCTCCATCACCTGCTTGCCACCGGCGCGGGTGAAGTCGCCGGTCTGGCTGGCGACGACCTTGATGTTCGGGTTGGCCTTGATCGCGTCGGCGAAGCCCGTCCCGCGGTCGATGGCCGGCGCCGAGCCGGTCGTCCCCTCGAGCTGGACGACGTTCACCGCGTCGTTCTTGCCCTCGTACTCCTTCACCAGCCACTCGCCGGCCTTCTTGCCCTCGAGGATGAAGTCAGAGCCGAGGAAGGTGACGTACAGCGACGTGTCCTTGGAGTCCACCGCGCGATCGGTCAGGATGACCGGGATGTTGGCGGCCTTGGCCTCGTTCAGGACGGCGTCCCAGCCGGTCTGGACGACCGGGGAGAACGCGATGTAGTCCACGCCCTGCTGGATGTAGGACCGGATCGCCTTGATCTGGTTCTCCTGCTTCTGCTGGGCGTCGGAGAACTTCAGCTGGATTCCTGCCTCCTTGAAGGAGTCCTGGATGTCCTTGGTGTTGGCGGTGCGCCAGCCACTCTCCGCGCCCACCTGGGCGAAGCCGACCACGAGCTGGTCCAGCGACTTGCCCTTGCCTTCGCCACCATTGCCGGCCGGGGCGGCAGCGCCTCCGCCGCAGGCCGAAAGTGCCAGCACCATCGCGCCAGCTGCGAAGAGACCGATGGCCTTCTTCATTCGACAAACCTCCTTGTTCGCGCCCGGGGGTGGAGCGAACCCACCGGCACCGGTCGGCCATCGTCGGCCGCAGCAAGATGTTAAGGCTCACATGTGAGCCTTAACAATCGTCCGGGTGTTACCGTTATCAAGTCGTTACTTACGCATCCCTTCGCGCTCAGATCCGCTCATCGACACCCATGCGCAACGCTCACATCGCCGCCCTCCACCAGCCGGGCGAACGAAAAGGGACCCGTCCCCGTTAAGGCATCCGACTTAACGGGGACAGGTCCCATTCCCGTTCACGTCCTCGCCCTACGCCGGACGTGCGCGCTGTCGCACTCCTGGCTGCGGTCAGCCCAACCGGCAAGGCGCCCAAGGGAGCCGACATCGCCTATG
This sequence comes from Propionicimonas sp., assembly GCF_029975155.1. Lineage (GTDB taxonomy): Bacteria > Actinomycetota > Actinomycetes > Propionibacteriales > Propionibacteriaceae > Propionicimonas. The sequence goes on from NZ_JARKPQ010000342.1 coordinate 67,367, forward strand.
GCGCCGCCGGTCTGCTCGGCACCTGGGCGTCCGCCTGAGTTCCCGGCGTTCGCCGGGATGACAGTGACGGCCGGGATGACAGTGGCGGCCGGGATGACAGTGGTGTCCGGCCTCGAACGACGGCGTCGCGGCACACCCGATGGCTGGTCAGAGCCGTCCCGCCCACCGAGTGGTTGGAGGCCAGGTGAACGGGAATGGGACCTGTCCCCGTTAAGGCGTCCGACTTAACGGGGACAGGTCCCATTTCCGTTCACCGCTCAGTCGGCGAGCTCCACCGAGACCGGGCCTCCCGTGGCGGTGGCGCCGTGGAGGAGGGGGTACGGCACCCGGAAGACCCGGCCCGGTGCGGCCGGCCACCAGGTGCGGACGCGGCCGATCTCGCGGCCGTCCTGGCGCGCGACGACGGTGGGACGGTTGCGCAGCTCGTCCGGCCAGAGCAGCAGGAAGCCGCGCGCCGGACCGGCGTCGCCCGGCGTGAACCGGGACGGCGAGACCCACCGGAACCCCCGGCCGGGGGTGAGGTCGAGGCCACCGGCCCTTGGGCTGACGCCCTCCAGGTGGCGCAGCACGTGCGGCGCGACATGGGTGCCGTCGAGCGCCGCTCCGTCCGCGGTGTCCACCGGGTGGACGAGGTTCCCGATCGCGAACACCCCGTCCCGTTCGGTGCGCAGCCGGGTGTCCACGGACGGCCCGAGCGTGTGCGGGTCGACCGCGATCCCGGCCGAGCGGGCGAGCTCGTGGTCGGGGATCCAGTCGCCGGAGAACACCACCGTGTCGCAGTCCACCACCGTGCGGACGCCGGTGGCCGTGTCCTCGACCTCGACGCCGCTGACGCGTCCCCGGCCCAGCACCCGCACCACCCGGGTGCGGGTGGCCACCCTCGTCCGGAAGAAGATCCCGCCGAAGGTGGAGAACAACCGGTACACATCCGGTGCCGGGTACTCCGTGGCCATCAACACCGTGCGACAACCGGCATGCCGCAGGGTCAACGCCGCCGACCAGCTGACCAGCTCCGAGCCGACGATCACCGCGCGCGTGCCGACCTTCTCGTGGTGCAGGTGGACGAGGTTCTGCAGCTGCCCGGTGGTGTACACCCCCGCCGGCCGGTCGCCCGGGATCCGCCTCGCTGTCCGCGGACGCTCCCGCGCTCCCGTCGCGAGGATGGTCGCCCTCGCCGCCACCATGAACCGTCCGGACGGCGAGGTGACCTCGAGCGCACCGTCCGGCGTCCAGCCGGTGACCATCGCCCTCGTGACGATGTCGGCGCCGGCCGACACCGCCCGGTCGGTCAGGATGCGGGCGTAGCGCGGCCCGGACGTGAACCGCCGCAGGTCCCGAATCCCGTAGCCGGGATGGAAACAATGCCGCGGGATGCCGCCGGGCTCGGCCTCCCGGTCGAGGACGAGGACGTCGCCCTTCAGCGTCCGGGCGAGGTCGGCGGCGGCGGCCAGACCGGACGGCCCGGCGCCGACGATGGCCACGGTAGGGGTGCGGATAGGAATGGTCATCACCGGGCCTCCTTCGTGGCCTCGTCGAGGAGCGCCTTCACCGCTGCGCCGCAGAAGAACCCCTGGCAGCGGCCGTTCATGGCGCGGGTGCGCCGCCGCAGCGCCCCCTGGTCGCGGGCCGGGATCACACTGCGACACGCATCCCGGATCTCACCCCTAGTGACCCGCTCACAGAAGCACACCACCTCCCCATACGCGGGGTCGTGGGCGATCAGCACGTCGTCCTGGTATGGACGCACCGCGTGCTCGCCGATGTTGGGCAGCCGCGGCGGGACGGGCAGATCGGTGCGCCGCTCGAGCGCGAGCCCGGCCTCCGCCAGCAGCCCCGTGACATGCTCGGCCACCGCCATGCACGAGGTCAGGCCCGTCGACCGGATGCAGCCCGCCACCAGGTAGCGCTGCCCGGCGTCCGCCTCGATCAGGTAGTCGGAACGGTCGTGGGCCGCGCGCAGGCCGGCGTACGCCGCGGTGACCTCCTCCCCCGCCAGGCTCGGCATGAGCCCTTCCGCCTTGCCGAAGAGGAAGTCGAAGCCGTCCTCGGTCGTGCCGGTGTCCAGCCGGTCGGTCATGTCCTCCGCGGTGGGACCGACCATCACGTTGCCGTAGACGGTCGGGCTGACCAGCACGCCCTTGCCGAGCTTGCTCGGCACCGGCAGCACGATCACCGGCACCTTCGGACGGGACAGCTTGTCGAAGACCAGCAGCTCGCCCCGGCGCGGGTTGAGGTGGAACCGGTCGAAGCCGAACAGGGCGTCGATCGTGTCCCCGCCGAGACCGGCGGCGTTCACCAGCCACCTCGTCCTCAGCTCACCCCGGTTGGTCCGGACGGTCGTGACCTCACCCTCGACAGTGACGCCCTCTACCGCCGTGTTGAGGTGCAGCGCCGCGCCGCGCTGGACGGCGTCCGTCGCCAGCGCGAGCGTCGTCGACCACGTGCAGATGATCGACTCGTCCGGCACCCGCAGCCCGCCGAGCGCGCCCGGCCCGAGATCGGGGACGGTGGCGTACACGCACGCCGCGTCCACGATCTCGGTGTCGGCGTAGCCGTTGGCCTCCGCCTTCCGCTGCAGCGACGGCAGCGCGTCCAGCTGGTCGGCGTCCCAGGCGACGAGCAGCGCCCCGGTCTTCAGCACCGGAATGCCGGTGACGGCCGCATACTCGGCGAGCAGGTGGTAGCCCTTGCCGACCAGCCGCGACTCCAGCGTGCCGGGAGAGGCGTCATAGCCGGTGTGCAGGATCGCCGTGTTGGCCTTGCTGGTGCCGTCCCCGACGTCGTTGCGGCTGTCGACCAGCGCGACGCCGAGTCGATGGCCGGCGAGGTCCCGCGCGATCGCGGAGCCGATCACGCCGGCGCCGACCACGACGACGTCGTAGGTGGGTGGGGAGGAGGTGGAGGTGGTCATCGATGGTCCTCTGCGTCGGTCACTGGATCTGGGTCATCTCGACGACACGGCGCCAGCGGGCACGGAACGACTCGGCGCGGTCCCGGCTCCAGGCAGGGCTGAACGTGCGCGCCGGCTGCCAGGCGACGATCGCCTCCTGAAGGCTGAGGGACGGGTCCAGCGACTTCCGCGCCAGCGCCGCCGCGCCGAGCGGCGTGGCATGCGCGGACGGGTAGACGTCGATGTCGAGCTGCATCAGGTCGGCAACCGTCTGCATGAACACCGCGCTGCGGGTCAGCCCACCGTCGACCCGCAGCCGGGTCAGCGGGCCGCCCAGGTCCCTGGCCACCAGGTCGCCGAGCTCGGCCACCTGGGCCGCGAGGCCCTGCAGCACCGCGGTGACCAGGTCGGCCCTGGTCGTGGCCAGGCCGATGCCATGGAACACGGCCTGCGCGTCCGAGCGCCACCAGGGTGCGGCCAGTCCGGCCATCGCCGGCACGCAGGTGGCGCCGTGGGCGTCGTCGGTGCAGATCAGGTCGAGCTCGCTCGGCCCCGCGAGCAGGCCGACGTCCTGCAGCCACCGGATGGCGGACGCCGCCGTGTAGACCTGCCCGTCCGAGCAGTAGGACGTGCGCCCGTCCACCCGCCACGCGGCGGAGACGGTCAGGCCCGCCGACGACCTGGTCGGGGTCTCGCCCAGGTTCGCCAGCAGGAACGCTCCCGTCCCGAACGTGCACTTCGCCTCACCGGCGGCCAGGCAGTTCTCCGCGAGCAGAGCGGCTTGCTGGTCGACCACCAGCCCGCCGACCGGCACGGTCGAGCCGAACGCGCTGGTCTCGCCGATCACCTCGTCGTTGGCCGCGATCCTCGGCAGCCGCTCGCCCTCCAGCTGGAACAGGCTGAGCAGTTCGTCGTCGTAGCTGACCGTGTCCAGGTCGGTGACCAGCGACCGGCTGGCTGTCGAGACGTCGGTGACGATCTCGCCGGTCAGCTGGTGCAGGATCCAGGCGTCGGACGTGGTGACCACGCCCGCCTGGGTCAGGTGCCGCCGCAGCCAGGCCAGTTTCGGCGCGGTGAAGTACGGGTCGAGGACCAGCCCGGAGCGCTCGGCCACCATGCCGGCGTGGGCTCCCAGCGGATCGCAGACGGACTGCGCGCGGCTGTCCTGCCACACCAGCATCGGCGACAGCGGTTGCCCGGTGTCGGGATCCCAGGCCAGCACGGTCTCGCCCTGGTTGGTCAGTGTGACGCCGTCGATCGGGACGGCCGCCTGGGCCACCGCCCGTCCGGCCGCGTCCAGCACGGACGCCATCAGCTCGGCCGGGTCCTGCTCGACGATCCCGCCGGCGCGGTAGTCCGGCCGGATGGCGATCTCGGTGATGGCCAGGATGTTGTCCTCGCCGTCGACGACGACCGCCTTCGTCCCGGACGTGCCCTGGTCGATGCACAGAACTGTGCTCATGCCACGTGCCCTTCCACGGCCTCGGCGTCCGCGTCGAGTTCCTTGTCGATGTCGTGCAGGTCGGGCATGGTCAGCCCGGCGCGGCCGTTGCGGAGCAGCAGGAAGCCGAAGTAGACACCACCGATCGCGAGCAGCACGAACACGTACAGCCACGGGTCGCGGAAGGACTCCCCACGGAAGATCGCCAGCTCGTAGAGCAGCCATACCGCGGAGACCACCAGCACCGGGGTCTCCCACCTGCCCAGGTCGAAGCCCTTGGTGGGTGGCAGCGACTTCCGCTTGACGATGTACAACAGCACGGTGCCCGCGTAGATCAGCGCCGGCAGCAGGGTCGCTGCGGAGAAGAGGGCGAACAGCGCGTCGGCCGAGTAGAAGCCGAAGACGGCGAGGATGATCTGGCCGATCACCAGCATGAACATCATCGCGTTGAGCGGGGTCCCGGTCTTCGGGTTGACCACGGACAGCCACTTCCAGCCCGGGAAGCGCTTGTCCCTGGACATGGCCCACACCAGCCGAGCGCCGGACAGGGAGATGGTCAGCCCGCAGGAGAAGATCGAGATGACGACCATGACCAGCAGGATCTTGCCGACGACGCTGCCGAGGACGTTGTCGATGACATCGGCGATGGGGGTCGGCGACTGCGCCAGCGCGATCATGTCGCCGCCGGTGGCGGTGACCGCGATCAGGAAGAGCATGCCCATCACGCCCAGCGACAGCACGGCCTGCCACATCGCCTTGGGGACCGTCCGGGCCGGGTCCCTGGTCTCCTCGGACAGGTTCGCGGCCGATTCGAAGCCGACGATCGTGAAGGCGCCGATCAGGAAGCCCATGGCCCACGGGCCGGCTTCGGTCCAGGTGCCGAGCGAGAAGTAGTTCTCCGTCGGGATCGCGCCGGTGCTGAAGAGGTTGGACCAGTCCAGCTTGCCGGTGACGTAGCCGACCACGAAGAGCAGGATGGTGATCGCGATCATGCCGATCACCTGGATGGTGACGGCGACATTGTTCGTCTTCTGGGTGACCCTGGTCGACCAGGCCACCATGATCGCCTGGATCAGGACGACGATCGCCGTGATCACGTAGATGTTCATGGTGTTGCCCTCGTACTCGAAGAGCACCGGCAGGATCGTCGAGGCGATGGTGATGTCCACCGCGACCACGACCACGCCCAGGAACATGAACGAGATCCAGCCCATGAGCCAGCCCAACGTGGGGTTGGCCAGCCGGGACACCCACTGGTAGGAGTAGCCCGACACAGGGATTCGAGCCACGAGCGCTCCGAACACCAGGGCCACGGCGGTCTGGCCCAGGGTGGCCAGCGCCCAGGTCCAGATGCCCAGCGGTCCGGACGAGTTCAGCACCGATCCGTAGGTGGTGAACAGCCCGGTCGCGATCGACACGAACCCGAAGGCGAGCGCGAACGACGCGTACCAGCCGTATTGGCGCTTCATCTCCTGCTTGTAGCCGAACTCGGCGATGTTGGTCGCGTCCGGGCCCGGAACGGCTTCGCGCGGCGGGTTAGGATCCACAGTGATCAACTCCTCGGTGCTTGCGTGGGATTTGGTCAGGTGGGGCGGCGTTGCCGCGCCGCCCCACCGCTACTACCCGGCGACGACGACCTTCGCCTTCGCCTGGACTACGGCTGACCGCATCGCCGCGGGCGGCTCCTGGTCAGTGATGAGTCCCGACAGCGCCGGCCAGTCGGCCACGTGGTACGGCGCGATCAGGTTGAACTTGGTCGAATCGGCCAGCACCCACGACTGGGCGCTGTTGCGCATCATGACGCGCCGCACCTCCACCTCGTCGAGATAGAAGTCGGTCAGGCCGGACGCGGGGTGGACGCCGCCGGACCCGAGGAACGCGACATCGGCCCGCAGTCCCTTGAACAGATCGATCGCGTGCTGACCGGCCATGGCCATGTCGCCACTTCGGACGCGGCCACCGCTGACCAGGACGTCGACGTTCGGACGGGACGCGAGCTCCGCGGCTGCCGGCAGGAAGTTGGTGGCGACGATGCCCCGGAAGGCCGCCGGCAGGGCCCGGGCGACGCTGAGCGCCGTGGTGCCGACGTCGATGAAGACCGTGGCGCCGTCCCTCACCATGGCCGCTGCAGCGACACCGATCCGGCTCTTGGCGGACTCGCCCAGCTGCGAGCGGTCGAGGTAGGACGGCTCCTCGCTCAGCCGCTGGCCGGCGCTGGCCGCACCGCCGTGGACCCGTTCGAGGGCCCCGTCCTTCTCGAGGGCGGCCAGGTCGCGCCGGACGGTCTCGACCGAGACGTGCAGTTCCTCGGACAGGTCCTGGGTCCGCACGACCCCGGTCTCCGCCAGCCGCTGCATGATCAGCGACCGGCGAACGAACGGCAGCTCGGTGCCCGATAGCGCCTCATACTGACCGATCACGCCCGAACGCTACTGCTATTGCCCGATGTGTGCAATGGGCTGGCCGGAGATTCCCGGAGGTGAACGGGAATGGGACCTGTCCCCGAGAATCGGAGGGTGGCGAGGCGTGGGTCGGGCCGGGGGCGAGGGGTGGCGGCAGTGCTCGCCGTCCTCGCGGTGGTCGGCGGTGCAGTCGGGTTGTGGTGGACGGGGACGCTGCACGTCAACAACCCGTCGGCCGAGCGCTTCCCCGTCCGCGGGGTGGATGTCTCCCGCTACCAGGGCGTCATCGACTGGCCGGTGCTGGCCGGGCAGGACATCGACTTCGCGTTCCTGAAGGCCACCGAGGGCAGCGCGACCGTCGACCCACGGTTCGCGGCCAACCTGGCCGGCGCGACGGCGGCCGGGCTTCGCGTCGGCGCGTACCACTTCTTCAGCTTCGAGAGCCCGGGAGCGACACAGGCCGACAACGTGATCCGGACGGTTCCGGACGGGACGGAGCTACTGCCCGTCGCGGTCGACGTGGAGTTCTACGGCGACTTCTGGCTGCATCCCGCGCCTGTCGAGGACGTCCGCCGCGAGCTCGCGGATCTCCTCGACAGGCTGACGCGCCACTACGGCGCCGCGCCGATCGTCTACACGACCGGTGAGGCGTACAACCGCTACCTCGCCGGCGCGTTCGACGGCGTCGACATCTGGATCCGGGACGTGTGGCGCGAACCGTCCCTCGCCGACGGCCGCGCCTGGACCTTCTGGCAGTTCAGCGATCGTCACCGCCTCGACGGCTACGCCGGAGAGGAGCGGTTCATCGACCTCAACGTCTACGCCGGCGACCGCGCGACCTGGGAGCAGTACGGACGCTGAGCGCCCGCGATCGCCGCTGGGTGTGAGTTCGTCCACCAGAGACGGTGGGTGAATCCACCCTCAAGGGGGCCAGTCGGTTCAGCGACCCAGAATGGCGTCCAGCTGCTCGAAGACCGCGGGCGGGGCGGCGACGATCCTGCCGCCCTCCAGCAGCGCGTCAGAATCGGCGAGGAAGTCGGTCACCCGGCAGCCGGCGGCGTTGAGGACGGCGACCGCGCCCAGGCAGTCCCAGGAGTTGATGTGGGGCTCGATGTAGCCGACCAGCCGACCGCAGGCCACGTCGCAGAGCCCCAGTGCACCCGAGCCGCTGCGCAGGAACATGCCGTCGGCGCGCAGCAGCCGGTCGAGCACCGACACGAGCCGCTCCGGGCTGACCCGCGAGGACGCACCGAGGTAGGTGGGCCCGTCCGCGACGCTCCGTCCGGGGTGCGGCCGGATCGGCGCGCCGTTCCGCGTCGCCGCGAACCACCGGCCACCGACGAAGAGCTCGTCGCTCGGAGGGCTCTTCACCAGGCCGAACGCCACAGCCCCGTCCCGGACGTAGGCGATCGACACGCACCAGCTCGACAGGCCGCTCACGAACGGCTGAGTGCCGTCGATCGGGTCGACCACCCAGATCCCGGACGCGCCCACGGAGCTGTGACCGGTCTCCTCACCCAGGAATCCGTCCTCGGGGAACGCCGCCTCGAGCCGCGAGCGGATCAGCTGTTCGACCGCAATATCGGCCTCGGACGCCATGTCCTGGACGCCCTTGCTGTGGACCTCCAGTTCGCCCACCCGTCCGAAGTAGTCGAGCGCCAGCCGCCCCGCCTCATCGATGAGCGTCTCGGCGAACGCGTACCTCGACCGGAGATCTTCATCGGCCTGCATGTCCCACTCCTCTTCTCGTCCCGGCTCGCGCCCTTCGTGACGCCTCAGGGACCGTCCCAGGGTCTCAGCCTGCCACCGCCGCCCCGCGCCCGCAGGCCGTCCCGAACACGTCTCGACAAGCTCGACGAACGACTCCCGATGGACCCTCACCCACACGTCATCCCGGGCCCGACCCGGGACCCCCGACAGCCGACTCACCAGGCGAGTGCGGGGATCCCGGCGTCCGCCGGGATGACAAAGGGCGGAAAGTAGAGCTGACCAGGGCCCACCGAACGGCGGTACGGAGTGCAACCAGCCGCAGATCCACCGCCGGTGTTCCGAGGGTCACTGCTGAACACGCCGAAGGGGCCAGCCTCATCCGATACGCAACAGGGCCGGGGATCTGAGGCCGACGACGACGATGATGGCGGCGAGGAGCAGGCTGCTCGCCGCGACCGTTGGTGTCGCCCCGATCCAGTCGGCGGCGAAGCCCAGGACCAGGGCGCCCAGCGGCTGGAAGGCCATCCCCAGCTGAAGGAACCCGAAGGCCCGTCCCTGGGCCGGTTCCGGGACGGCGAGCAGGAGGATGGTTGCCTGGAGAACCATGAACGCAGCACCGCTGAAGCCGACGACGAACATGAGACCGATGCCGAGCCAGGGCCTTTCGGCGAAGGCGAAGGCGGCCCAGGAGAGAGCGCACGCGAACGTGCCCCAGATGAACAGTTTTCCGACGTAGTGGAACTTCCCCAGACGGGCGATCACGAGGGCTCCGGCCAGGCCGCCCAGGCCAGAGCTGGTGAGCAACAGGCTCATGCCGTTCGGACCGAGGTTGGCCCGGGCGCCGAACATCGGCATCAGGGTCTGGTAGACCGGCCAGATCAGAAGGTTGGCGAACACCGTCACCACGAGCAGACCGATGGTCGCCGAACTCCCCCGGACGACGCGGAGACCCTCGACGAGCTCGCCATAGACGGACACCCGGTCCGCAGGGGCCACCGTTGCCCCTCCCCGCCGCAGGGGAGCCAGGGCGAGGACCGACGCCAGGTAGAACGCGACCGCGACCGAGAGAGCCACGACATTGCTCACAGAGCTCATCAGCAGGCTGCCGATCGTCGGGCCGAAGACCTGGGTCAGGTTGGCCGCAACGGTGTTCAGGGCATTCGCCCGACTGAGCTGATCCCGCGTGACGTACGTGGTCACGAGCGCCATCCGCGGTGGTTGCGACGGCGAGTGCGCCAGGCCGACGGCGAGTCCGGCGAACAGATACAGGCCCACGCTGCCGTGGCCGTTGGCGACGGCGATCGCTACGCCGGCGATCGCGGCCGAGGCGAGGCCCGAGAGCGCCATGAGCAGCGTCACCCGGTTCAGGCGATCAGCCAGCACCCCCGCCAGGGGTCCGAGGAGGAGGGGGGCCGTCCGGAAGACGCCGAACAGGCCCAGAAGGTACCCCGACTGCGTTTCCTCGAAGACCAGCCAACCCAGCACCAGCGTGAGCATCCATGTGCTGCTGAAGAAGAAGAGGTTCGACAGCCACAGCCCGAGGAAGCCCCGATTTGCCAGGAGCGAATCGGGGCGCCTCCGACGTCGCGGCGGAGGACCACTCACAGCTGCTCCGCATCCGAGGTGGGCGGGACCTCATGCCGTCCGGCAGATCTCGAACGAGTCGATGGTGCGCCGCCCGATTCGAGCGGGGGTTGCCGGACGACCACCGCACGTCGCTCCGTTCTCACCCCTTGCTGCCAGTGGCAACCAGGCCGCGGACGTAGTACTTCTGCAGGATGACCGTCAGGATGATCAGCGGTACCGCCGTCATCGACAGGGCGGCCATGAACTCGCCGTTCATCGGATGGTTCGGCACGCTCTTGAAGTACGCCGCAGCCACCTGGGCGGTCTGCTTCGTGGGGTCCTGGATGATCACCAGCGGCCAGATGTAGGCATTCCACGCCCAGATGAACTGGATGAGCGTGACCGTCACCAGCGGTGCGCGGACGTTCGGCACGGCAATCGTCAGGAAGGATCGCCACACCCCCACGCCGTCGAGACTCGCGGCCTCGAAGAGCTCGTTCGGGAGCTCCAGGAACGCCTGGCGCATGAGGAAGATCGCGAACGGGCTGAACATGAAGGGAAGGATCACGCCCGCGTACGTGTCGTTGAGGCCGAGGGCGGACACGAGGCGGAACTCCGGCAGGAAGATGGCCTCGCCCGGGACGATCGCAGCGATCATGCAGATGCCGAAGGCGAGCGTGCGCCCGCGGAAGCGGAGGCGTGCGAACGCATACGCGGCCACCGTCGACGTGACCACCGAGCCGGTCATCTGCAGCACGGAGATCAGGGCCGAGTTGAACAGGTTCTGCGCGAACCCAAAATCGCTCAGGACTCGCACGTAGTTGGTCAGCGTCGGGTTGGCCGTGAACACACTCCGGAACGACACGGGAACCGCGTCAGCCAGGATCTCCGGGGTCGCCTTGAACGAGATGATGATCATCCACATGATGGGAATGCCGAACAAGGCGATCACGGCCACCAGCCCTACGAATCGGGCAAGAATGCCGGGCCGGAAGCGCCGTCGGCTGTGGAGGCTCCGTGAAGGCGCCTCGCGACTTTCTGTGAGACTCATGGCGTATCCCTCTCACGCATCGCAGCTCCTTGTGCGACTGTCACGATGATCATCACCACGACCAGGAACAGCGTCGCGGCCGAACCTATGCCATAGTCCAGATTCTTCATGCTCTGATCGTAAATGTAATAAATAAGGTTCTGCGAACTGCCGTTCGGCCCACCGAGCGTCATCAGATTGATGGGGGTGAAGATTCGCAACCCAGTGATGGTGACGACGAATATGGCCAGGACGGACACCCGGCGCAGGCCCGGAAGGGTCACGTAGCGGAATTGCTGCCACGAATTGGCGCCGTCCACCGCCGCCGCATTGAACAACTCGTCATCGAGGCCCTGGAGGCCGGCCAGGTAGATCAGGACGATCAGACCCACGTCGCGCCAGATCGTCACGACCATGACCGAGATCATCGCGGCGGGTGCGGAGGTGAGCCAGCCGACCGGTTCGATGCCCACGATGCTCAGCAGCCCGTTGACGGGGCCGATGTCCTTGTCCAGCAGCGAGCTCCAGAGGAGCGACGCCACCGAGTCGGACACCGCAAGGGCGGCGACGACCGCCGTGCGTGCGATGGGGGTGGCGGGGAGAGCACGGTCGAGCAGGAGCGCGATGCCGAGGCCGAGCGCCAGTTCCACCGTGGCCGTGACGATGCAGTAGATGAACGTATTCTGGAAAGCCAGCCAGAATGACGGATCGGCCATCATCGAGCGGAAGTTGTCCAGCCCGACGAAGCCCACGGCCTTGTGAGTGATCGGATTGAACTTCCGTACGCTCTCGGTCATGGCCCATACCATTGGACCCAGCTGGAAGAGGGCAAGACCGAGCGTGCTCGCCGCTACCATGAGGTAGCCCCACCGGCCCTGCTTGACCACCCATCTCGCGGGCCTGCTTGCTTTGTCAGGCTTGATTCGACCGGTGGCCGGGTGCGCAGACACTTCGATACTCATTTGGCGTCCCCAATCGCGCAAGGGAAGGAACAGTGCGGCTGACAGTTCCCGGGAGGGTAGCCCGCGGTCATGCCTGATCGCGTCGCACGAGGCGGTTGCACTCGCATTGTCACGACGTCTCCTTCGGAACAAGGTGCCAGCAGTGGACGCGGGGGCCAGCGGTTTCACGCAGCTGGTACCGGCGTCAGGTCCGAGGGGGCCGGACGCCGGCGAAAGCGGAGTTCTTGACCGGAAGTAACTGGACTTTCGCCGACGCCCCTAGCCCCCTACTGGCTAGTACTTGGCCAGATGCTGATCGATCTTCTCCGCAGCCTTGTTGAGCGCGTCGGCCGGATCCGCGCCCAGCGCGATGTCTCGCATCGTCGTGTTCATCTGGTTGGTGTACTCGAACCACGCGGGAGTCGCCGGCGGGGGGTAGGACGCACGCGCGTAGTTGATGTTGATCCGCATCGCCATGCTGTCCCGCGCCTCCGCGGGCATCGCCGCGATGACCGGCTCCGACGGCGGAACGCCTCCCCAGCCGACGGCCCAGTCGACCTGCGCGGGAACAGCGTTGAACGCCGCCAGCAAGGCGGTCGCCTCCGCCGGATGCTTGCTCTGGCTGGTCACGATGAAGGTGTCGGAGGCGTTGGACAGCGACACGATCTTCCCGCGGGGAAGCGGCGTGACTCCCCAGGCGAACTCCGGATCGCGCAGGAAGCCGTCCCACGAGACCGCGGTCTGGCCGGCCAGCATCATCGCGCTCTGGTTCCCGGTGGGCGACCACCGCTCGGTGAAGATCTTCTGGTAGTTCTTCGCGCCCTGAACCGCGAGCGGGTTGTTGACGTAGCCCTGCACCGTCTTGCCGTCCGGGCTGAGCCCGGCCCAGACCTTGTACTCATCGCTGTCCTGCGGCGCGTCCGGAGAACCCTGCATTCGGATCCAGGTCTGTTCGAGCTGCTGGTAGTTCGATCCGGGCCCGCCGTCGCCGAAGCCGGACGGGCTGATCGGGAACATCTCACGGTGGCCGTTGCCGTCCATCCAGCTGCGCAGCCGTGCCCAGGTCTCGAACCACTGTTCCAGGGACCAGCCGTCCTCGATCTTGTCCGACTCGGGGGGCGTCTCGATCTTGGCCTTGTCCCAGATCTCCTTGTTGTAGGACATTCCCTGGGTATTGACGAAGCTGGGCATGCCGTACAGGTGATCGTCCACCGTGACCGCGGTACGCATGTACTCCATGTACCCGGACTTGAACTCCTCGGTGAGATAATCTCCCACCGGCACGGCCATCTCACCGTACACATAGGACGAGATCAGCGCGCTCTGACCCATTGCGATGTCGGCCGCCGAACCAGCTGCGAAAGTCGTGCGAAGCTTTTCGCCCAGCCCACCGTAGGGCACGTATTCCTGCTTGACCGTGATGTTCGGATAGGCCTTGGTGAAGGCGGCGACGGTGGAGTCGAAGACCTTGTCGGACGCCGGTGTCCAGTTCTGGCGCATGACCCGCAGCGTGATCTGCTCGGAGGTCAGTTCAGGGCCGGTGTAGCCACCCAGATCCATCTTGTAGCCACCAGGTCCCGGACCGGCACTGACGCTTCCACCACCGGGGTTCGACGTCGATGACGGACTGCCACAGGCGGTGAGCCCGGCTACGGCTGCCGTCCCCAACGCGGCCGCACCCAGGAAGGTGCGGCGACTCAACTCGGGCATGTACATCTCCAATCCAATTCGTCCCAGCTCGCCAGCGGTCCTGGCAAGCCAATGCACAGAGCTTTATTTTTCGGTCGCAACCTGGAACTCGGCCTTCACGAAGCGTGAGTTCCTGACGACAGCAATGCCTTCGCGCAGTCGATGCGGACCTCGCTGTCCTGCTGTTCCCCGTCGGCACGCGAACACCGATAGAGCGAAACGAGTTCAGCCACGGTCAGGTCCGGCTGATGAGCCAGCCACTCCTCGTCGAACAGCGGCATGTCGAACTCGGCGCGGTGAATATCGACGGTGTATACCGTCTCGGGATCCTGGGCGAGCGACGAGATGATCGCCTCCCAGGGCACGCTGCCCTCACCCATTCGGCACAGCCGGCGCGCCAGCCCCCGGGGCGTGCGCACGATCCAGGTGTCGTCGATGAAGACCGTCCGAATCAGCGACCTGACCCGCTGGAAGGCCGCCCAGGGATCCTCCAGGCGCGTGACGACGTTGACCGGGCTGTACCCGACCCGTACGTCGGGGTTGCCGATGTCCTCGATCAGCTTCACCAACTCGAAAGTCGTCATCTCCTCGTGGGTGCGGAACACCGGGACGGCCGGCATCCGGTCGAAGAGCTCCCGCAGACCCGGGACGGCGCCCGCCAGGGTCTCGGACCAGGAGGGGTCCTTCGTGAACCGATCCTCCATGAGGCCGAAGACCACGTGAAACGCCTGGATCCCGAGCGTTTCGCCCGCCCGCAGCAGGGAAGCTGCCTCGGACCGGTCGAGTCGCCCCGGATGGACGGGCCCGAAGCCGGCTTCCACGGCGACCTGCCGGCGCTCGGCCTCGGCGCGCACGTCGGCGAGCTCTCCGTCGTCGAGAGTGGGGCTCGCTTCGCGAACCGAGCCCAGGAGCAGCGCGCTCGCACCGAGACTCGCCGCCTCGTCCAGTTGCGCGACCATGGCCGGCAGCCCCACGCCGCCGGCGCTCGTGGTGTCCCGGGATGCCAACGCCCAGCGCGCACCTCGCAATCGCCCTGCCAGGCTGCCGGGCGCCTCGAGGAACTCCGCACGCACCCCTGTGGCCGCAGTCGAGAGGATCTCTGCGCTGGGATCGTCCGTCACTACGTCGTCCATGCCTCCTACTCTGCCACATAGTTTCGAGACGCGGAACTATTTTTCCGTGATTGAGATCGAATTTCGGCCGCACGGACCTGTCGGTGCTGCGCATCGCCCCGCTCGGACGTGGTGGATCCGGGACGGCTTCACCCGGGTCAGCCCGACCCGGGACCTGGGGAAAGTCAGCTGACGTCCACGACGACGGCGAGGGTGCCGCCACCAGCCGGGCCCTGATGGGTCGCCGATGCCGAGATCCAGATGAGGTTGTCCTGGAGCATGCCCGCGAAGGCACCCGCCACCGCCGCCTTGTACAGGTTCCCGTAGTCAGGGTGCTCGATCACCTGCCGGCGACCGCGGAGCTTTCCGTCGGGAGAGGTCCCGATCTTGATGTACAGCGCGACGACCCGCTTGCTCTGCTCGGCGGTGAGGGGGCCGTCACCCACGGCCATCCCGGCGCGACGGAGCGCGCGGGAGAGTGCGTGCACATCGAGGAAGTCCTGGACGACGGCGTGCCCGACGCGCAGGTTGCCGCCGGCTCCCCGGTGGTTCCCGAGCGCGACGATCTGGGTGGCCGGGCCGGCGCCGCCGACATCCTCGTACGGGTTGGCCGAGAAGGACGCCTTGTCCGACCAGAGGTCGAATCGGGTGCCGATCTCAACGTCCTTGGGCATCGGCATGCCGTCGATCGCGACGGCCGTGGCAAGACCCGCACTGCCGCTGGTCGTGCGGAAGAGCATCTCCGGATCGATGTCCGCGACCGGCCGGCCGGCCGCACGCGCCGCGTTCAACTGCTCGATCGGCACGTGGTAGGCCTTGCCGATGACGTACTCGACGTCGCCGGCGTCCATGCCTCCGTCGGCGACCGCCTGACGGATCGCCTTCACGTTCTCCTCCAGCACCCGGGTGGTGCCGGTCCATTCCGGCTGCATCACGGCCGAGCGAGAGGTGCCCACGGCGAGACGCGGCTGGCCATCGGCGGGTGCCGGGGCCATGGTGCGGCTGTAGAGGACCACCTGGGGAGTGAGGATCCCGATGCCGCCCGTCGTGAAGACCATCGGGAGTCCCTCGATCTGCTCGGGCGTCCGGGTCCCGTGCTCGGAGAGGAATGCCCGCAGGGTGTGATCGGCGTCGACCCGGCTCGTGTCGTCCGCCCGGCCGGTACCTTCGGTCTTGCCGGTGACCGCGATCACGTCGTCCGGGTGGAGTCGCCCTTCGGACAGCAGGCGCTGGAGGCCACGGACGTCCTTCGGGCCGCCCATCGGCACGACGACAGCATCAACGCTCGGCGTTGCCTCCGACATCTTCGTCTCCTTGGTCTACTACTGGCGGCCCGACACCCAGGTCGGCATCACTCGAGTCAGCCGGGATGGATCCCGAATGGCTCCATTCTACGCCTGAGCCCGGGATCTGCACCCCCTTCGCGGCCATTTTGGGATCCCAGATTGCCGAAGCTTGGCCCCTTCGCGGGTGCCGCGCGGCGTGCCGGCAGGTAGGCTGACGCCAGGGAAGACGTCGCGGCCCGGCCTCGGGAACCTGAACGGCCGACGTCGATCCACCGCCTCCGGCAGTGAGGGGATCCGACATGCTCCCGACGACGGACCGGGATCATCTTCGTCGCGCCATCGCCGTCGCGAGGAGCGCTCGCGACCACGGCAACCAGCCGTTCGGGGCCGTGCTCGTCGGACCGGACGGACGGATCGCGCTCGAGGCCGAGAACACCGTGATCACGAGCAACGACGTCACCGGCCATGCGGAGATCAACCTCGTGCGTCTCGGCTGGGCCGCCCTCGCCCACCCGCACCTACCCCTCTGCACGCTCTACAGCTCCTGCGAACCCTGCGCGATGTGCGCGGGCGCCATCTACTGGTCGGGAATCGGCCGGGTCGTCTACGCCCTGGCGGAGAGCACCCTGTTCACGCTGGCGGGAGAGAGCTCGTTCCACCTCTCCCATCCCTGCCGGCTCGTCTTCGCCGGCGGCGGCCGCGCCACGGACGTCTCCGGCCCACATCTCGAGGACGAGGCGGCCGTCCCCCATCGCGGCTACTGGACGTGAGTCCTCCGCCGGGGTCGGGCAATGTGCCGCCGCACCGCGCCTCAGGAGGAGACGCTGATGTCTGTCCTCGGGACGGCTGCCAGCAGGTCTCGGGTGTAGGCGTCCTTCGGATCGCCCAGGACCTCGTCCCGCGTGCCCGACTCCACGATCCGGCCGGCCCGCATGACGTAGATCGACGAGCAGAGGAAGCGCACGACCGCCAGGTTGTGCGAGACGAGCAGAATCGACAGGCCGAGCCGTTCGCGCATGTCGGCGAGCAGGTTGAGCACCTGGGCCTGCACGGAGACATCGAGCGCCGACGTCGGCTCGTCACAGATGAGCAGCTCCGGCTCGACCGCCAGCGCCCGCGCGATCGCGATCCGCTGGAGCTGTCCGCCGGAGAAGGACGGTGGGTGGCGGTTGGCCACCTCGGGCCGCAACCCCACCTGCTCGAGCAGTTCGCTGACCCGGTCCTGGCGCGCGGCCGGACCGAGTCGCCCGTGGACGCGCATGCCCTCCGAGACGAGTTGGGCGACCGTCATGCGCGGGTTGAGGCTGCCGGAGGGGTCCTGGAAGACCACCTGGACCCGCCTGCGGTACTCGGTGAGCTCCGCCCCGCGCAGTCGCGCGACATCGGCACCATCGAAGGTCACCGATCCGCTGTTCGGCCGCTCCAGCGCGAGCAGGCAGCGCAGGACCGTGCTCTTCCCTGCACCCGACTCGCCGACCAGGCCGACGCTGGCGCCGGTCGCCACGTCGAGACTGACACCCTGCAGAGCCTGTACCGGTTCGTGGCCGAACCGCTTGTACCGCCTGGTCAGGTCGCGGACCTCAAGCCCTGACGCCATGGACCACTCCTCGCGACTCGTTCCGAACATGGCACGCCACCGACGATCCCGAACCGTCGGGCTGCGAACTCCCGAGGGGGAGGAGGGCGGGTGTCTCGGTCTGGCACCGTTCGATGGCGATCGGGCAACGCGGAGCGAAGGCGCACCCGACGCGTTCGAGCTGTGGTGGCGGCGGAGTGCCCGGCATCGTCGGCAGTCGACGCGGCATCGAGCCGGAGATCTGCGGAATCGAGGCGAGCAGCCCCTCGCTGTAGGGATGGACCGGGTCGCTGAGCAGCCTGTCGATCGGCGCGTCCTCCACGAACCGGCCCGCGTACATGACGAGCACCCGCTCGGCGAGCGCGCCGACGATGCCGAAGTCGTGGGTGATCAGCAGGAGTGCAAGACCGCGGGCGGCGATGACGTCCGACAGGAGATCGAGCACCTGGGCCTGCACCCGGACGTCGAGCGCGGTTGTCGGCTCGTCGGCGATGATGAGCGCCGGATCGCTGATGAGCGCGAGGGCCATGACGACCCGCTGCCGCATTCCACCCGACAGCTCGTGTGGATAGGCCTTCATTCGCTGCGCCGCGTTGGCGATGCCCAACTCGTCCAGCAGCCGCGTGGCCCGCTCCCAGGCCGCCTTGCGGCGGACGCCACGCACCGTGAGCGGCTCGATGACCTGATCGCCGATCGACATCGTCGGGTCGAGGGCGCTGAGGGGGTCCTGGAAGATCATGCCGATCTCGCGCCCGCGAACGCCGGCGAGTTGCCGGTTCGTCAGGCCGATCAGCTCTCGGTCGCGCAGTCGGACGCTGCCCGAGAGCCGGACGTTCGAGTCGAGTTGCAGGATCGCCCGGGCGGTCACCGACTTGCCGCATCCGGACTCGCCCACGACGGCCACGCGCTCTCCGACGCCGATCGAGAAGCCCACGCCGTCGACGATGGTCAGCGGCGCGCCGCCCCCGTCCGCGGCATCCACCTCGACCCGCAGCTGATCGACGGACAACAACGGTGCGTGGGCGCTCATCGACGTGCCTTTCCACGGAACCGGATGCTCGGATCGGTGCGCTCGTGGAGGATGTCGCCCAGCAGACCGAAGATCGTCGCGGTGATCGCGATCACCATGCCAGGGAAGAAGGCCGCCCACCAGGCGTGCGACATCGACCCCTGGGCACTGCTGACCATCGCACCCCATTCCGGCGAGGGCGGCTGGGCGCCGGCCCCGATGAAGGACAGCCCGCTGATCGCCAGCACGGTCGTCCCGACGTCGCCGGCCCACTTGATCAGCAGGGGCGGGACCGCGTTCGGGATGATGTGCACCATCATCAAGCGGACGCGACTGACGCCGAGGGCTGTGGCGCCCTCGACGAACGGCAGCGCCATCGTCTGGCGGATCGTCCCGCGCAGCAGCCGGGTGGTCAGCGGCCAGCCGGTGACCGCGAGCGCGATGATCGTGGAACGGGTGCTCGGCCCGAGCACGGCCGCCACCGCGAGGGCGAAGACGAGGGACGGGAACGACAGCGCAACGTCGGTGATCCGCATGAGCGCCTCATCCAGCCAGCGCGGCCCGAACGCCGCGAGGATGGCGATCGCGCTGCCGATCGAGCCGTAGAGCAGGATGATCAGGAACGCCGCCGGAAGGGTCACCTGCGCGCCGACGACGATCCGCCACAGCACGTCGCGGCCCTGCTCGTCGGTGCCGAACGGATGGGCACGGCTGGGCGGCTCGAGCGCGTTGAGGATGTCGGACTGATAGACGTCCGGGGCGAAGAAGGGCCCGATGATCATGATCAGGAGCAACATGAGCACCAGCGCGCCCACGACGATGTCGAGGGTCGGCGGCCGGCGGCGCGGCATTCGCAGCCTCGGGATGTTCCACTGGTGTTCGCCGAGCCCCCACGTCCGCGGACTGTCCGGGGGGGTCGTCTCGGGAGTCTCGGTCAGGCTCTCTGGCGAATTGCCGCCGTTCATCGCATGCCCCGTTCTGCGTTCGCCCGGATTCGTGGGTCGCGCATGAGCTGGATCATGTCGGCCACGAAGTTGGAAATGACGACGATGACGCCGATGACGAGGACCCCGCCTTCGACCATTGCTGTGTCTTTCTGCGCAACGGCGTTCTGCAGTAGTGAGCCGATCCCGGGAATGCCGAAGATGCTCTCGATGAGCACCGCGCCACCGAACAGCCCGCCGAACTCCGCACCCAGGAGGATGATCGCCGGGCCCAGCGCATGGGGCACGACGTGCCTGCTGACGACTCGGAACTCGGGCAGCCCCGCAGCCCGGCCGACCGAGACGTGCTGGAGGGAGAGGGATCGGATGAGCTCGGCCCGCACCAGCCTGTAGATGTAGCCCATGCCGGGTATCGCCAGCACGAGGACGGGGAGGAACAGGTGCTGCAGGGCGTCCCAGGCCGCTGCCGGATTGCCCGCGAGCACGCAGTCGAGGAAGGAGGCGCCCGTGCGACGTGGGATGGAATAGCCGTGGCTCAGCGTGCCTCCGACCGGAAGCAGGTGCAGACCGGTCGCCAGGACGTGCTGGAGCATGAGACCTAGCCAGAAGGTCGGCAGCCCCGCGATCGCGATCACGAGGATCCGGCGTGCGGTGTCCAGCGCACCGGTGGACCGGAAGGCGGACAGCGTGGCCAGCGGGATCGCGACCACGACCGTGAGCAGCAGGGCGAAGACGACGATCTCTGCCGTCTGCGGCAACACCGCGACGATCGACGAGGCGACCGGGCCGTGGGTGGAGTTGGAGATCCCCAGGTTCCCGTGGAGCAGGCGTTCCAGATACTTGCCGAGCTGAACGGGCAACGAGGCGTTGAGACCCAACAGTTCGCGTTGCGCCTCGATCTGCTCGTCAGTCGCACCCGGTCCGGCGGCGACGACAGCCTCGTCCCCGGGGACGAGCTTGAGCAGGAAGAAGATCACCGTGGCCAGGACCAGCAGGGTGAAGGCGGCACCGACAATCCGCATCGCGATGAGCCGTAGCCACGAAGCCATGGTAATCCTTCCTCGCAGAAATCAGGATGTCTCGGACATCAGAATCGAATACGCCGTGGGCCGAAGCCGAGGGGGCGTGCGGGTCCTGTCA